>NZ_JBXUOV010000011.1:0-68526 GCF_057196585.1 Micromonospora sp. ATLC20 | reverse complement strand
GCCCGGCGGCGACGCCCATCGCCAGGTTCTCGGCGAGCCACTCCCGCCAGGCGGGGAGCAGGCCCGGCGCGGCGGCCACCGTCACCGGGTGACCTCGACGGGCGGAGCGGCCGGCGCGGTCGGGCGGAGCGACAGCACCACGGCGTCGCCGCGGACGTCGGCGGGCGGCGGCGTGAGCCGGGGCGCCCGGGTGTACTCGGAGCAGTTGACGTAGGAGTTCTTGACGTGGGCCGGGATGTGGTCCGGCGTGGTTTCGGTCATGCCCGGCAGTCAACCGGCGCGGCGTCCCGGCCCGCCAGGGACGGCGATCCCGTCCGGTCCGGGACGCCGTCGCCGCACCGCACGGCCGATCGCACCGTCCCGGCCGGACCGGGACATCCACCCCTGGCCGCCGGGACACCGCCGCCCGCAGGGTGACGGCGGCAGGCCGCGCCGGCGCGGAAACGGTACGGCGGGCCCGCGTACCGCCCGGCCCGCCACCCGGCTCACGCCGTTCAGGTGGTCCCCCGACGCCTCCCGGCCTGACACAGTGGACCCGACATGCGTGACGACCTCCTCACTCCGCGTCGAACGGCCTGGGCCGTCCTCGTCGCCACCGGCGTGCTCACGCTCGGCGCGGTCGCCGGCTGGGCGGTGGCGACTCCCCCGTTCACCGCCGCCCAGCTCTACTCGCTCGTCGACCTGCTCGACGGCGTCGTATACGGCGCGGCGGCATGGCTGATCCTGAGCCGCCGGCGCCGCGGCAGCCGGCTTCCGGGGTGGATCGCCACGGCGGCGGCGCTCGGCGGCGCGCTCGCCGCGTGCTGCGCGCAGTGGCAGCTCGCCGTCGGTGGGCCGCCGCTGCTGACCGCAGTGCACCAGTGGGCCTGGGTGCCCGGCCTCTACTCGCTCGTCGTGGTCATGCCCTGGCTGCTGCCGGAGCGGCCCCCGGGCCGGCTCGACCGGGTCGCGGTCGCCATCGGCCTGGGGTACGTGGCACTGACGGTGGCCGTCCTCGCCACCGCGCCGCCGCCGGTGGGAGTGGTGCCGCTGACGCCGGAGCTGCGCGACGCCCGCGCCGCGCTGCTGCGACAGTTGTCCCCCGTCCTGCCGTACGCGCTGGTCGGGCTCGGCGCGCTCGCCGCCGCCGGCGTCGCGTGGCGGTGGCGGCGCGGGGAGCCCGCGCGGCGCAACGGCCTCGGCTGGGTGACAGCGGGCAGCGTGTTGCTCACCCTGGCCTTCCTGGCCACGCTCCTGCCACCGGCGGTGGTGCCGCCGGCCGCGCCCGCGCTGCTGATGCTCGCCTCCCAGGCGTTCTTCCCCGCGGCGGTGGCAGTGGTGGTGCTGCGCCAGCAGTTGTGGGGCCTGCGGCTGGCCGTCCGGCGCACCCTGGTCTGGTACCTGATGACCGCGACGGTGATCGCCGCCTACTGCGCGGCGGTCGCCGTGTCCGACCGGCTGCTGCCGCACGCCGCGCCGCTGCCGCAGCTGCTGGTCACCGGCGTGATCGCGGCGGCCTTCCAGCCGGTCCGCGCGCTCGTGCAGCGACGGGTGGACGGGCTGGTGCACGGCGAGCCGCCCGAACTCCTGCTGCACCGGGTGGTGCGCAGCGGCGGCAGCACGACCGACATCGGCGCGGCGGTGGCCACCGCGCTGCGGCTGGCCGACGTGCGGATCACCGAGGACGGGCCGCAGCCGCCGCCGCACGAGGGCGCGCCGCCGGTCACGGTGCCGCTGGTCCGCGGCGACCGGCTGGTCGGCCACCTGCACGCCTGGCCCCGGCCCGGCGAGCTGCTGGACGACCGGGCCGGGGAGGCGCTCGCCGTCCTCGCCCCGGTGGTCGCCGCGATGGTGGACCTCGCCGGCACGAACCGGGACCTGGCCCGGTCGCGGCAACGGCTGGCGGAGGTACGCGACGAGGAGCGCCGCTCGCTGCGCCGGGACCTGCACGACGGCCTCGGACCGGCGCTCAGCGGCATCGGGCTGGGCCTGGCCGCCACCCGCAACCTGCTGCGCCGCGACCCGGACCGGGCCGAGGAGCTGCTGGACCGGCTGACCGAGGAGCTGACCGCACGGGCGGCGGAGGTGCGGGAGCTGGCGCACGGGCTGCTGCCGCCGGTGCTCGCCGACGGCGGGCTGCGTCCCGCCCTGGACCTGCTGCGCACCCAGTACGCGCGGGCCGGGCTGCGGATCGTGATGCGCGCCCCCGCCTCGCTGGACCCGCTGCCGGAGCCGGTAGCCACCGCCGCGTACGGCGTCACCGCCGAGGCGGTGCGCAACGTGCACCGGCACGCCGGGGTGGACACCTGCACCGTGTCGCTGGACCGGCGACCGGACCTGCTCCGGGTCACCGTCACCGACGAGGGCCGGGGCGTGGCCGCCGGGCCGGTCCGCCCCGGCGTGGGCCTGCACGCCATGCGGGAACGGGCCCAGGCGGTCGGCGCGACGCTGACCGTCGGGCCGGCCCCCTCCCGCGGCACCACCGTCTGCCTGACCGTCCCCCTGGAGTGCCGGTGACCGACAGCCCGATCCGCGTCGTCGTGGTGGACGACCACCCGGTCTTCCGGCTCGGCATGAGCGCGCTGCTGGACACCCTCGACGGCATCGAGTGCGTCGGCGAGGCCGCCGACGCGTCCGAGGCCCGGGCGCTGGTCGGCAGCACCGGGCCGGACGTGGTGCTGATGGACCTCCATCTCGGGCCGGGGTCCGGGATCGAGGCCACCCGGACGTTGAGCCGTGACCACCCGGAGGTCCGGGTGCTGGTGGTGACCATGCTCAACGACGACGCCTCACTCGTCGCCGCGGTACGCGCCGGAGCGCGTGGATACGTGCTCAAGGGGGCCTCGGCCGCGGACGTGGAGCGCGGCATCCGGGGTGTGGCCGGCGGCGACCTGGTCCTCGGCGGGCCGCTCGCCGACCGCGCCGCCGCTCTGCTGGGCGCCCGCGCCGACGGCCCGTTCCCGGAACTGACCGACCGGGAACGCGAGGTGCTCGGCCTGCTCGCCCGGGGCCTGTCGAACCCGCTCATCGCGCACCGGCTCGGGCTGAGCGCCAAGACCGTGCGGAACAACGTCTCCGCCATTCTGGTCAAACTCCGTCTCGGCAGCCGCGCCGAGGCGATAGCCCGGGCGCGCGACCACGGAATGGGTAATCCGAACGCCGCCGAACTGCCACCGTCCCCGGCCCGCTGACCGGCGCCGCCGATTCCGAATCGGCAGCCGGGGTCTCGATTCCGATGCGGGCGGCGGAGACGATTACCGCCCGCTGTTCCGGATGACGGTCCCGGCACCGGCCGGTCGGCTTCGTGGCTGCTCACCGGCGCTGCGCCGGCCGGCCTGTCGCGCCCGAAGCGGGCGGACAAAGACGTCTCCCGGCCTGGAAAGAAAGCCTTCCCTAACCAAGGTAAGGCTCATCTTCGCCGGTCCGGACTCGGCGCGGAAACGACTGCTTACGGCCACCAACCCCGCATTCCGTTGTTAAGGTGAGCATGATCCTCACTGACGGCGGACGGGTTTGCGGACCGGGCCGCCCGGCAAATACCCGATGGCATTCGAGCACCACGAGGCCGGCGTTCGTGTCCGCCGGCCCGCATGACTTGGAGGCACCATGAAGACCCTGTTGCAGTCTCCGCCGGTACGTGAATGCGCCGCCACCGCGTGCAGCTTCAACGACAACGGCTGTCACGCTCCCGCGATCACCGTGGCGGCGTCCGCCGACGCGGCCTCCTGCGCGACGTTCGTCGAGTCCTCGCTCAGCGGCGGGATCGCCGAGGTCACCGGCGCGGTGGGCGCCTGCGCGCGGGCCGAGTGCGTGCACAACACCAACCTCGCCTGCACCGCCGAGTCGATCACCGTCGGCCCGGGCGCCACGGTCAGCGACTGCCTGACCTACCAGCCCGCCTGACGAACCGGACACCACGCCCGTACGGGTCACGACGGTCACCGTCGTGACCCGTACGGCATGTGCGGCACCCGACCCGCGGTTGCACAGGTAAGCCTTACCTACTACCGTCTGACCTGGGCCGACTTCACCCTTCCCGGCCGAGGAGACAGACATGGCGTTGCACCCCGCCGGGCGCCCGGCCCCGTCGGCCGGCGTCGCCCCGGTCAGCGCAGGGCCGTCGGCGCTCCCCTCCACGCCCCGAGACGCCGTCTCCGCCCGGTGCGTGCTGAACGCCGCCTCCTCGGTGCGGCTGACGCTCGGCGACACCACCGCCGATCTCCTCTCCGCCCACGCCGTCCTCCCCGACGGCACGATCGTGCTCGCGGTCGACGCGATGAGCCGCACCGGCGGCCTGCTGGTCGCCGCGCGCGGCCACAGCGGTGCGGTACGCCTCGACGTGACCCACCTCGCCCCGGTCGCCGTGCGCTCCCGGGTGCGCGCCCGGCTGCGGATCGTCGGCACCGCCCGCCGCTTCGACCCGGCCGCGCTCGACGCCTGCGACCCGGCCACCGTGATGTCGCTGCTCGACCTGCCGCAGGTGGCGCTGTGGGCGATCGCGCCGGACGAGATCGTCCTCGACCGGGCCGCCGAGCCCGTCGCGGTGGACCTCGGCACGTACCGGGCCGCCCGCCCGGACCCGATCGCCGTCGACGAGGCCACCCACCTCGCGCACCTGGCCCGGTGCCACAG
Organism: Micromonospora sp. ATLC20; assembly: GCF_057196585.1. Classification (NCBI taxonomy): domain Bacteria; kingdom Bacillati; phylum Actinomycetota; class Actinomycetes; order Micromonosporales; family Micromonosporaceae; genus Micromonospora; species Micromonospora sp. ATLC20. Next base: position 63,915 of record NZ_JBXUOV010000011.1, on the reverse strand, counting down.
CGACGTCCTGGACCGGCTCGGCGCGCTCGTCGACAGGGGCGCCGACGCGACGCGGATCGTCCCGGTCGCGCTCGACGCCGAGGGCATCGTGCTGCGCGCGGAGCGGCCGGACGGTCACACCGACACCCGGTTGCCCTTCGCCCGCCCGGTCACCGCCGGCGCCGGCCTCGCCGAGGCGCTGCGGACGCTGCTCGCCTAGGGCGCCGGGGGCGGACCTCGTCCGCCCGGATCGAGGCTGCCCACGAGCGCCACAGGGCAGCAGGGTTCGCCGTCGTGCCCGTCGCTTCCACTCCGTACCGAACGCATCGCCGCGGCGGCGGCGCGCCACCGGTGGCGCCCGCCGACGGTGGGGTCGGCGGGCACCCGTCGTGGTGGTCGTCAGCTGGTGCAGCAGCCGCCGGCCTGGCCGCCGGCCGGGGTGTCGAGGCTGACCAGGCTGAGCGGTGCGGAGAGCAGGCCCCCGGAGATTCCGGTCGCCAGCCCCTGTGCGGCCGGCGGGGCCGCGGGGTCGGGGCCGCAGCAGCCGTCGGTGCCGGTGGAGTCGGTGGGGTTGCTGTTGCAGACGCCGGTCTCGGGCAGGTCGAGCTGGACGTCGCGGGCGGCGTCCCAGTCGCCGGCGAGAGCGGCGACGACGGAACGGACCTGCTCGTATCCGGTGGCCATGAGGAACGTCGGCGCGCGGCCGTAGCTCTTCATGCCGACGGTGTAGTAGCCGGCCTCGGGGTGCGCGAGTTCGGCGGCGCCGTGCGGGGGAACGGTGCCGCAGGAGTGCTCGTTCGGGTCGATCAGCGGGGCGAGGGCGCGGGTCGCGCCCATGACCGGGTCGAGGTCCAGCCGCAGCTCGGCCGCGATCGAGTGGTCGGGGCGGAAGCCGGTGGCGGCGACGACGCGGTCCACGGTGACGGACTCGTCGGTGCCGTCGGCGTGACGGACGACCACGGCGACCCGGCCCTCGGCCGGGGTGAGGGCGTGCACGGAGAAGCCGGTGAGCAGCCGGATGCGGCCGGCGTCGACGTGGTCACGCAGCCGGGCGCCGAGCGCGCCGCGGGCGGGCAGGGCGTCGGCGTCTCCGCCGCCGTATGTGCGGGCCGGGCTGGACGAGCGGATCGCCCAGATCACCTCGGTGCCGGGTTCGGCGGTGGCCAGCTCGGCCAGCGACAGCAGGGTGTTCGCGGCGGAGTGGCCGGCGCCGACGACGAGGGTGCGCCGGCCGGCGAAGCGGTGCCGGTCGCCGCCGAGCACGTCGGGCAGCGCGTGGCCGAGGAACGCCGCCGCGTCCTCCTCGCCCCGGGCCGGCAGGCCGGAGGCGCCGAGGACGTTGGGGGTGCCCCAGGTGCCGGAGGCGTCGATGACGGCGCGGGCCAGCAGCTCATCGCCGTCGGCGAGGCGGATCAGGAACGGCGTCTGTTCGCGGCCGGCGGTACGCAGCCGGTCCAGGCCGAGCCGGCTGATCGCCGTTACCCGCGCGCCGTAGAAGCCCGCACTGGTGACGGCGGCGTACCGGTACGGCTGGGTGAAGGCGGCAGCGATCCGATCCACATGCTCCAGGTCCACCGGCAGACCGGATCCGTTGCCCGCCGCGACCCCAGTGAACAGCAGCCACCACTGCTGGCCTCCGGCGCGCTCTCGGGCAGCGTTATAGGCGTCGCGCTGCGCCGGTGACCAGCGCGGCCAGTCTGCGGGCCGGGTACCGGGTGCGACGAGTTCGATGCGTGCTGCCGGTCGCCCGCACACCGCGCACGGTGGTTCTGCTACGAAGGCCTCGAGCATGGCTCATCCTCTCCCTGTTGACCGCGGCGACCGTGGTGCCCAGCATCCCGGCGGTCTCCTCGGCGGAGTAACCAGAGGACATCACGCAGCAGCAGTACGGCACGCTGCCGCGGCCGCAGATGCCGCAATGCGGCGACGAGCGCGAGTTCCATGGTCTCCCTCGCGATCGCGCGGGTCTCCGGATCCGGTTGAACGGACGGGACAAGCCGGTCCGGATACGGTTCGAGCCAGGCCGCCTCGCCCCGGACCACGCCGCCGCCGGTGTGGTGCCGACGGACTGGCGCACGGCGAGCGCCATGAGCACGGCCCGGGCCGTTCGGTACCACTCCGGCTCCGGGCCGCGCTCGGTCGGACCACCGACGACGCACGACGCAGCAGAAGGCTGACCCCTCGGGCGACGCGAGCATGATCACCTCGATCATCAGGACGTCATCGCGGTGCGACGCCGGGGCGTGACCATTGTGCGGTGGGGCGGCCGTCGAGACGCCATGGGTGCCCGGTGATCCGCGGCCAGCCTTCAGGCGAGTCTTCCCAGTTCTCCTGCCGGCCGTACACCGTGAGGTCCAGGGCGTGGTAGGTGGTCATCAATGCCTCCACGCCCCGCCCGGTGGTCCAGTAGGTCTCGTAGACCTTGTCGCCGTCGCGCAGGTAGCACGCGATGAACCCGAAGTCGCGACCGTCGGCCAGAGCCGGGTCGGAGTCCTTCGCCGAATACCAGGGGAACCGGTAGCCCATGAACTCCGCGAACGGGGCACTTTCGTCGTAGGGACCCTCGCAGAACACGGCGTAGGTGACGTCCCGAGCGTGCAGGTAGTCCAGCATCTGCATGTGACAGGTCGAGTAGGTGCACCCCTCGCACTGATGCTCGTACGGCTTGCCGTCGTGCCACATGTGGAAGTAGGCGATGAGTATCCGGCGGCCCTCGAACACCTCCACCAACGGGGTGTCTCCGCCGGGGCCCCGCACCGTCACCGGCGGCATCAGGGTCATCGGCAGCTGACGACGAGCGGCTGCGATCGCGTCTCCTTCGCGGGTGTGGGCCTTCTCCCGGACCAGCAGTTCGTTGCGCTCGCGCAGCCAGGTCTCCCGGTCGACGACCGGGGGCGCGGCGGCGCTGGACGCGGGGGTTGCCGTCATGGCTGTCTCCTTCGTGGAGTGGGGATCGGTCACAGGTACAGACGACCGAGTCGGCGATCGTCATCGGTGACCGATGACGGATGGGTCCGCGGTCGTCAGTACGGTGGTGAGAACCACTCAGCCCAGGGGAAATCACATGTCCGACTCGCCGGGTGGGAAGGCGGTCTGGCTGCAGCGCGCCTTCGACGAGCACCGGCGTGAGCTGCACGTCCACTGCTACCGCCTCGCCGGGAACGTCACCGACGCGGATGACCTGGTGCAGGAGACCTTCCTGCGTGCCTGGCGGGCTCGCGACCGCTTCGAGGGGCGGGCGTCGGCGCGCACCTGGTTCTACCGGATCGCCACGAACGTCTTCCTCGACAGCCGCAAGGCGGCCAGTCACCGGACGGTACCGTACGGTGATCCGCTGGAGTGGTCCACCGAGCTCGGTCCCTATCCCGACGCCCTGCTGGCCGACGATCCGCAGGCCGGTCTCGCCGCCCGGGAGACCGTCGAGCTGGCCGTGATCGCAGCGCTCATGTACCTGCCGCCGCGGCAGCGGGCGGCCTTCGTGCTGCGCGACGTCTACGGCTGGACGCCGCAGGAGATCGCCGCCACGCTCGACACCGCCGTAGCGGCCGTCAACAGCCTCCTCCAGCGGGCCCGCCACACCCTCCGGCGGCGCGCTCCGTCGGACCCGAAGGACTGGCGCCGCCCGCAACTCACCAGTGCGGACGAAGAGATCCTGCGCCGCTACGCCGACGCGAAGGACCCGGAGACGATCCGGGAACTGCTCGCCGAGGACGTACGGATCACGATGCCGCCCGAGCCGCCGGTCGTCGGCATCGACGCGGCCGCGGAGTTCCTCGGCCGACCGCTCGACTGGCGTACGTTCCCCACCTCGGCCAACGGGCGCCCGGCACTGATCAACTATCTCCGCCGGCCCGGCAGCCCGCACTACGAGGCGTTGGTCGTCGACGTACTCCGGATCGAGAACGGGAAGATCGTCGAGAGCAACGCCTTCATCGGGGCCCGTCACGTCGCCGCCTTCAGCATGCCCGCCACGCTCGAGCCCTAGACGAGCCAAGTGCCGGATCCGGAGCTGCTGTGCTGTCCGATGAGCACGTCGTCGTCGGTGAGCGTTGCGATCAGCCGGCGGAGAGGAACGGTGAGCCGACTTGCGCCCGGCGCGACCTGTGCCGCTCGGTACGGGCGCCGCGCGGTGCGGGACGACGCGCGAGCTGATCAGGCGCCGACGGCCGCACATGGTGCCGGCGAATCGTTCGACGCACGGTGCTTCGACCGGATGACGAGGGGAACGCAGGCCGCGCCGACGAGACCCGTCGCGATCGCGGTATCGGTCATCCACCGCATGGATTCATCGGCGTTCGAGAAGGCGACGAGTATCCCGGTATTGACGCCCCAGTGCAGGACGGTGGCCACGAGGATGCGAGCCCACCATGGGCGCCCGGCCGTGATGGCTGCCGCGGTGATGGACAGTCCGATGGTCGAGACGACGAAGACGGAGTAGACCGCGATTCCGGCGCCCGCCACGTGGAAGTGGCCGAGCCCGAAGAGCATGCCGGTGACGGCGGCGGCCGGTAACGTCGGCATGCGTGTTTCGAGCAGGGGTTGTACGAGGCCCCGCCAGCCGACTTCCTCGCCGGCCGCGCCGAGGAACTGCGCGAACAGGATCAGGGCCAGCGGTGCGGGAAGCGTCGAGGTGTCAAGCGACTGCCAGCGGCGCGGCTCGACGATCGCCAGAAGCCAGAGAAGGACGACGACCGCCAACGACAGCCCGACGGCGGCCCAGAGTGGAGCGAGGACGCCTCGCCTGGTCGTACGCGGGTAGGGCAGGCGGCCTCGCCAGATCGCGTACATGACGAGGGCGCCGAACGCGGTGGAGAACTGGGTGAGCACCAGGATTGTCGGGTCGAGCCCGGTCACCCCCTGCGCCAGCGTGAACAACGGCGAGGCGGCGGCCGACACCACCAGAAACGCGACGACGACCGTTGTCACGCGCGGCCTACCCGCTCCCCGCGGAGGAACAATGTTCGTCTTCGTCATGCGTCCAGCCTCGGCCAGGCGACGGCGTCAGACACTGGAGCTGGGCGTGCGGCTGGGTGCAGTTTTCCCTACCAGCGGGCTCAGCGTTCGTTGAGGTACGCCAGTACCGCCAGGACCCGTCGGTTGTCGTCGAGACTCGGGTGCAGACCGAGCTTCGCGAACACGTTCGAGATGTGTTTGGTCGTCGCGCTCTCGCTGATATGCATCTCGCCGCCGATCGCCGTGTTCGAGCGCCCCTGCGCCATGAGGTCGAGGACCTGCCGCTCGCGTTCCGTGAGCGTGCCGACGGGCCCGCGCCGTTCGACACGGTTGATGAGCGCGCTGATGACCGTGGGGTCGAGTACGGTGCCGCCGGCGGCGACCTGGGTGAGGGCGTCCATGAACTGACGCGGATGGGACACCCGATCCTTCAACAGGTAGCCGATTCCACCGGCCCCGTCGGCGAGGAGTTCGCGTACGTACAGCTGCTCGACGTACTGCGAGAACAGCAGGACCGGCAGAGCGGGTTGGACCCGTCGTGCCGCCAGCACGGCGCGCAGCCCCTCGTCCGTGTGCGACGGAGGCAGGCGGATGTCGACGATCGCGACACCGGCCCGCCAGTCGCCGAGAACCCGGCACAGCTCGGGTCCCGTACCCGCCTGCTCGACCACCTGATGGCCGGCGGCCTCGAGCAGGCCGACCAGGCCGGCGCGCAGCATCATCTGGTCCTCTGCGACTACGACGCGCACGGCATCTCCATCACGATTTCCGTCGGGCCGCCCGCCGGGCTGCTGACGGCGAGGGTGCCGTCGAAGGCGGCCAGCCGCCGACGGATACCGTCGAGCCCGCCGCCGGGCACGATGACCGCGCTCCCCTTGCCGTCGTCGCGCACCCCGATTCGGAGGTGATCCTTCTCGATGTCTGCCGTCACCACGAGGTGAGCCGCGCCGGAATGCTTCGCGGCGTTGGTCAGCAGTTCGCGGGTGGCGAAGTACGCCGCAGCCTCGAGCGAGGAGTCCAGACGTCCGGGTAGCCGTACCTGCGTGGTCGTCGGCAGTGCCGACTCGATGGCCATCGCCTCGATCGCCGCGCCCAGTCCGCGATCGGCGAGGACGGGAGGGTGGATCCCGCGCATGAGATCGCGCAGTTCGCCGAGGGTGTTCGAGGAGTCCTCACGCGCCTGACAGATGAGGGCGAGCGCCGCGTTCGGGTCGCTGGCCATGAGGGTCTCGGCGATTCCCAGCTTCATGCCGATCGCCACGAGTTGGGCCTGAGCGCCGTCGTGCACATCCCGTTCGATGCGGCGAAGCTGCGCGGCCGCGTCGTCGCGGGCCTCGTCGCGGGTGGCCGAGAGGGCGGAGACCCGAGCCTGCAGGTCGACCAGGCGGCTGCCGATCAGCACGGACGACCAGCGGCCCTGTACCCGCAACCACCAGGGTCCGCTGCGGGCGCCGAACACGATGAAACCGCAGCCGAGGACGGCGGCGTACGGCACCGTGCTGGCCGACATGACTGGGATGAACGCGTACCACTCCGTCGGTTGCAGGCCGAGACCGAGGTAGAGGACTGGCATGGCCACGCAACCGTACAGACCCCAGGCGACAAGTCCGAATGGTGCGATCGCGAGCACGATGCCGGTGTACGGGTCGAGAACCGCCCACAGCATCAGATGCCAGAACGCACGGTCGGTGAGGAGCCGCCAGCACTGACGTGCCTGGGCGGCGAATCCGGACCCGGCGGGGTCCGGCAGGCTCGGCACCGCGAAACCGGTGCCGGTGAAACGCTGATGCGCCCGGCTCAGTCGCTCGGCCTGGCGATGCAGCACGCGTACGCAGCCGGGGAAGATCAGCACACCGACGCCCAGCGCGACGAGACAGAAGACGGCGACGGTGACGACCGTCATCGCCATCACCGCGACCAGATGGGCCGTGAGGATCAGCGAGCCACGCACGGCCGTCCACCGCCTGGCCAGCCCGCCCTCGCCCCTGTCCGATGTGGTCCCGTACCTCTCCTCCACAGACATGCAAATGATCATGCCCGACTCGCCCTTTACATGGCATCGACGGTACGGCCCAGTTCGGCGTGTAGCTTTCCCCACCGTCACGGGATCTGGGCCACACCTTCGGCTCATCGGTAAGAACGGGTGTCGTGCTCATCTCCCGCCCACCGGAACGGCCCGAGAGCCGGGTTTCCCGACGTCCGAGCACTCGTGAGTGGCATCTGGCACTTACACGGTCAAGGCCGTAACGATCGCTTCACCAGCCAGCCACCGCTCCGGTTGGTCCGCCTCGAGGAGGCCGCCGACCGGTCGAAGGCTAAGGCCACGGCCTCGGTCGTCGTTGCTCTGCGCACTGCGACCACCTCTAGGTCGAGGTAGCGCGTACTCAGCGGCAGATGAGAGCGCATCCGTACGGATGTCGCCGACGTGCAGCGGCCCGGGCATGATGATCGGGTGCGCACCCTGGAGGAGCTGACCACTACATCCGATCCGGCGTGGCCGGCGCTCGAGATGGAACTGCTATCGAATCCGCAGATCGCCATCTTGCCGGTCTCTGCAGCCGCCGGGCGGCACAGCCTGCACCGCCTGCAGGTTTCCAATCGGTCGCGGATGGGCGCGTTGGCATTGCACACCGGCGGTCTGCTGGTCGATGGCGGCTGGCTGCGTGTGCTCGGCGGCGGTGGTGAGCGCGGCCTGCCCTCGCTGGCGGAGGCCAACGGCCTGCCGGGCGAGGAGCAAGCGCCTGCGGCGCTGGTCGTCGGCTACGACGTGCTTGGCGGACGGTTCGAGGTCAACGGCCCCGACCCGGCGATTATCGGCCGCCCCGGGGAGCCCGGAGAGGTGTGCTACTTCGGGCCGGACACGTTGGAGTGGGAGTCCCTCGGCGCTGGTCACGGCGACTGGCTGTCGTGGATCACCGAGGGTGGTACCGGCCAGTTCTACGAGTCGCTGCGCTGGCCAGGCTGGCAAGATGAGACAAGCCGGTTGCCCTTGTCGCACGGCATGACGGTCTACCCGTTCCTCTGGTCGCGCGAAGCACATCGGGACCTCGCTGGCACCACACGACGGCCGGCGCCCATGGCCGAGCTGTTCTCGTTGCAGGACAAGTTTGCTGCACGGGTCGCCGCGGAACCGGACACCACGGCGTTGCACATCCGCGTCGTGTAGCGGCCGCGTCAGCACCCCAAGCCTGATCCTCAACGACGCACTCTCAGTGACGATGGAAGGTCACGTCCGCGCTGGTGGTGCAAGAGACGGCCATCGCTTGATCCAGTCTGATGTTGTGCGGCGATTGGCGCGGGGTCGGGTCCGACCGCGACGACAACCGCGGCCCCGGACGGTCGCCGATACGACGCGCGCCCGGGGCCGCCCCCGTCGCGGGAACTCAGCCCCAGTTGTACCGGCCGGCGACCTGCCAACTGGTGAAGTACAAGACCTCGCCGCGATACATCACGCACTTGTCGACGGCGGAGCGCTGGATGGCGGCGTAGTACTTGTAGTTCCCGGAGTCCTCGACCCAGGAACCGCCCTCCACCCGGATGCCCGCCGCCAGCCCGGTCGTCGAGCCGACGGCCACCCGCTTGAGGGTGACGACGCAGTTGTAGCCGGTCGCGCCGTTGCACAACAGGTAGACGTCGCCCACCTTCGTGCCGTCGGAGGCGTTGATCGACCGGTGGCCGTCACTCGCGTAGGCCCACGAGCCACCGAAGTCGTTGTTGCACGCCTGCGCCGCGGTGAACGGGTTCGTCGCCGCCCAGGCGGGCGAGGCGAGCCCTGTCGCCGCGAGGATCGCGGCAACGATCGAGACGGCCAGTCGTCGCGCTGATCCGCGCACCCGTACCTCCAATTGCTCTGGCGCGCGGAGACCGCGCGCACGAGCCGCCATCATCCACAATGTGTGTGGCGGACCTGCCCGCGCCGGGCGCTCGCGGCGCTCGCTGGCAGGTTCCGGTGGCCCGAATCCCGGTGGTTGTCGTGGCCGCGCGCGAGGCGGAGGCCGTCACCGCAGGAGCGGGGCGAGGCCGTCGAGGAGGCGCTGGAGGCCGAACTCGAAGAGTGTGTCCAGGTTCCAGGCCCCGTCGTCGGCGGCGATGAAGCGGGCCAGCAGCGGGAGCCGCCCGTCGGTCAGGACCGCGCCGATGCGTCCTTCCTGGGCCTCCAACCACTGGGCGTCGGTCAGGCCGCTGTCCTGCTCGGCCTGCGCCTCCTCGGCCCGGTTCACCGCCGTGCCGCGAACGTGGTTGGCCACCGTCACCGCCGCCGTGAACTGTGCGTTCAGGTCGAGCCCGCGTCCGTCCAGGGCCCGCATCATCCATTCGGTATGGACCATCGCGTGCGGGGCCGGCAGCGGCCGGGTGAAGGAGACCGCCTCGGCCAGCCAGGTGTGCCGACGGTACATCGCCCATTGCAGCCGGGCGATGGCCTCGAGGCAGGCCCGCCAGCCGTCGCGCTCCGGGGTGAGGGCCGGGGGCGGATTGTCGGCCATGACCTTGTCGATCATGAACATCACCAGCTCGTCGCGGTCGGCCACGTACCGGTAGATCGCCATCGTCGGGATGCCGAGCCGACCGGCGAGCCGGCGCATCGACAGGCCGTGCAGCCCCTCGGCGTCGGCGGTGGCCACGGCGGTGGCGACCACCTGCGCACGGTCCGGGCCGGGTGCTCTGCCCACATCGGCGGCCACCACGGTGCCGACGCCCCGTACGGGCTCGACGAGACCCCGCTCGCGCAGGGTGGCCAGGACCTTCGTCGCGGTCGCCATCGCCACCCCGTACTCGGCTATGAGCTGCCTCGTCGACGGGATCCTCGTTCCGGGGGCGAATTCGCCGGACGCGATCCGGCCGGCGAGATCGGCGGCGATCCGGCGGTACGGCGGTTCCTCCACAGCGGCCTCCCGTGCACTAGTGCAGTGACGATACCCCGAGAGCGAATACGGGGGACAGCCTCACTATTGCCCGTCATAGTGCGCTCGTACGGTGTACAACATGACTGATCTCGTGCAGCTGGACCCGGAGCGTAGGACCCACGACGACCCGGTGGCCGCGGGCGACGGCGTTGGCGGCGCGCGCGCCCCGGGGGTTGTTCGCCCACGGGCCCGAGCCGACGGCCACCGCAATGCCGCGCCGAAGAGGCGGCACGTGCCCCTCGTGGTCGCGGGAGGCTCGGCGTCATGAGCGCGCTCCGACCCGACCGGCAGGGCCGCGCCCGAGGTGCAGCCGCCCACGACGACGACGCCCGGATCAACGTCGTGGACGCGTTGCGCGGGATCGCGCTGCTGTTCATCCTGCTGGCCAACGTGTGGTACTTCAGCTCCGGATTCGAGTTCCACCTGGTCGACGATCCGGCGCACGGCACGGTCGACCGGCTGGTCGCAGGTGCGGCGGAACTGCTGTTCGCGATGAAGGCGTACCTGCTGTTCTCATTCCTGTTCGGCTACAGCTTCACCCTGCAACTCGACTCAGCGGCCCGGCGTGGGGTGACCTTCGGCCCGTCGTTCCTGCGCCGGCTGTCCGGGCTGTTCGTGCTCGGGGCGCTGCACGCGGTGCTGCTGTACCACGGCGACATCCTCACCACGTACGCGTTGCTCGGTCTCGTGCTGCTCGCCGCCCGGCGGACCGAACCGCGCGCCGCCCTGCTCGCAGCGGCGGTCATCGTGGGCGTGGTCGCGACCGCGATCGGTCTGGCCGCGGTCCTCGGCGCCACGGTGGTCCCGGACGAGGCCGCCGCGGTCGCCGCCGGTGCGCGTTCGACGGAGGCCCTACGCGGCGGGCTCGGTGATGTCGTCCTGGAGCACCTGCGCTCGTTGCCGTCAATGCTCGGCGCGCTCGCCGTGCAGGGGCCGTTGGCCTTCGCCGCGTTCCTGGTCGGCCTCGCCGCCGGCAGGCACCGGACGCTCGCCACCGTGCCCACCCACGAGAACCTGCTGCGCCGCTGCGAGCGGGTCGGCTATCCGGTCGGTCTCGCCGGCGCCGCCGTGTTCGCGGTCGGTGGCGGCTCGGCGAGCATGACCGGGCTGATGGTCAGCGCCGTCACCGCGCCGTTCCTCGCCGCGGCCTACGCCGCGACCCTGCTGCGTCTGTTCACCAGGCGACCGCGCGTCGCGGACGCCTTGGCGCCCGCCGGACGCATGGCGTTGACGAACTATCTGGGCCAGTCACTCCTCTGCGTGCTCGTGTTCACCGGCGTCGGGCTGGGCCTGGCCGGTCACACCTCGCCGGCGCAGACGCTGCTGATCGCACTGACGATCTTCGCGGTACAGGTGGCGACCAGCGCGTGGTGGATGCGGCGGTTCCGGTACGGCCCCTTCGAGTGGGCGTTGCGCGCATGGACCCACCGCCGCTGGCCCGACCTGCGGCGATAGCCACTCCGACCGCCGAGCAGATCGCCGAGCCCGCCCGCGCGCTGCGTGGCCGGGCTCGTCGTCGGCGGTCACCGTGCCGGAGGCCAGGGATGGCCCCGGCGGGCGGTCCGTCGATGCCGGCCGCCCTCGGCCGGGCGGGTGCCGGCCCGCCGGGCACGTTCGCGACGTGCCCGGCGGATCCGACAGCGCGTCAGCGCGCGGTGCGGCGGAAGGCGTCGAGGACGGTCTGCTCGACGGTGTTGCCGGCGGCGTCCTCCGCCCTGGCCCTGATGCTGACCGTGCCCGTGGTGGCGGCCAGGCGCGGGGCCTGGTAGCTCGCGGTGTAGTTTCCGCCGGCGCGGCGGGGTCTGGAGCTGTGGACGGATCTTGGCCTTCGCGGCCGCTGCCGTCGGCGGCTCCGGCGCGGTCAAGGGCGGCGCGGCGGCGGCGCCGTTCAGTGCGAGCGCCCGTGGCCGCTGGGCGCATGGGGGATCCTCCTCCGGCAGGGGTGTGAGGGCTGCGGCCGCGACTGGTCACAGCGGCAGGTGGCGACGCGGTCCACGTCGAGGCTCGCCGGCAGGGACGACAGTCCATCCAGGACGTCGGTGAGCAGGTCGAGCCCTTCCGGGACGGCCCCGGCCCGGATCAGGCACCCCGCCTGCCGCTCGCGGGAGAGCGCCGCGCCGTACGGCCGGGGAAGCGCCGCCCAGGCCGCGGCGACCCGGCCGAACAGGCCCGCCGCCGAGGCGTGGTCGCCGGCGGCCTCGGCGAGCAGGCCCCGGCAGTCCAGCACGGCGGCCCGCGGCGCCGGTAACCGCCCGGTGGGCAGCCCTCGGGCGAACGCGTCGACCAGGTCCTGCGCCTGTGCCGTGGCTCCGACGGCGAGCAGGGCCTGGACGCGGGCGGGCACCAGGTCGGCGCCCCACAGCCAGACCCCCTTCTCCGCGACGACCTCGCCGGACTGCCGGAAGTGTCGCGCGAGCTGTGCCAGCGGTCGTGGGGTCACGGTTTCGAGCACCCGCCCGGCACGCTCGTGCAGCGTACGGCGGTCCCGTTCGTCGATGGCGTCGTAAATGGCCGTCCGGCCAGGACGTGGCGGAAGGACACGCTACGGTGGTCCCGTCCGTGCAGCAGGCGGCGATCGTCACGGGTTCAGGATCGGAACACTTCCCGATTGGCGAGCAGCAGTACGGCCGCACTCAACGCCAATGCTGGAGGCCAGCACAGTTGGGCATTCGTCCACCCCGTCTCCTGCGGGATAGGCCATGGCGACTTGGTACCTGTGAAGAACAGCGTCCCGACGAGCGCAACGCCCTGAACCAGCGGCCCGGCCGACGCCGCGCCGAGATCGTCACGGTATCGCGCCGCCACGGCGGCCGCGGCCAGCGGAATCAACCCGCACACCGCCGCCTGCATGGTGACGGGGCCGATGGGCCCGACGACGAGCCGGCCGTTGACCGCCACGATCGCCAGGTAGAGCAGCACCCACACCGTGGTGGCCGGGAGCAGGACCAGGCCCACCCTCAGCCACTGCCGTATCCATCGCGGGGACGGCGCCATCACCGTCGATGCCATCCGGTCCGGCAGCGCGAAGCAGACCGCCGCGCCCAGCGCGGCCGCAGCCAGTCGGAGGCCGGGCAGCGCGAGGCCCGGCGTCGGCTCGGCGAGCAGTGCAGGTAGCTGGCTCAGCACCGCGAGCGCGGCCGCGGCGGCCAGGGGCCACCAGGGCACCGCCCGGGCGAGCGGCCGGGTCAGCAGCATCCCCATGCGGATGGCGCTCACCGGCAAATCCTCGGCTGGTCCGACGATCCGGATGCCGCCGGCTCGTCAACGGTGGGGATCGCCGGCGGCTTCACGGTCACCCCCAGCGGAGCGAGAGCCGCCCCGGCCGGGTCCATGATCTGCGCCCAGTGCGCGACCAGGAATGCGGCCACCTCGTCATGCGGCCGGGCGAGCAGCGCGGCTGCGGCGTGCGCGTCCGCCCGGTCGTAGCGGACTCGCCCAAGGCTCAGGCCGCCATCGGGGAGGTGGCGCGCACCATCCGGCAGAGCCTGGGCAAGCAGCCACAGGGCGACCACAGTGCGATGTTGACCGGAACCGACGCAACCGGACCGGGCATCGTCGTCGAACGGCGTGAGCCCGCGCCCGAACAATCCGGTAGCCGCGGTGGTGTAGGCGATGGTCAGCTGCGTACGGGAGTCCTCCGCCCAGCGACCGTGCCGCCCCCAGCGCGGCCAGGTGGCGATCTCCGGCACCCCGGGAACGAGGACGACGCCATTGTCCATGCCGGCGAGCTGGCGGACCGTCGGACGGGTGGCCTCGGCCGGAAGGTTCCGTGCGACCGGCTCGACCGCCTCCCGCCAGAGCGGAATCCAGCCCGCGAAATGCGGAAGGGCGCAGTAGCGCACACCGCCGTGCATCTCGCAGTCGAGCACCGCCGGACCGGCCAGCGCGTCGTTCATCTCGGGGTAGATCACCGCCGGGGTCGCCCGCGCCTGCTGGTCGGTGGCGAACGCTGAGGTCGCGATCGCCGTGAGGATCACCCCGATCGCGATGATCCGGCGGTGTCTCCACCACAGCAGCGCGACGATCACGGCCAGGACGGACATCAGATAGACCAGGTGCCACCCGGTGGGACGCGCCGCCCCGGTCGCCCATGGTGCGTCCGGCACGGGGAAAAGGTGCAAGAGCACACTGTCGGAGCCGGTGGCCAGCAAGCTGGTGAGGACGACCGCCATCGCGATCATTGTCAGCGGCCCGGCGGCCGTCGCAGGCAGCCAACGCCCCACCACGATCCCGAGCGCCGCACCGATCGCCGGAACCACCACGATCACCAGCAGCACCCAGGGGTCCAATCGCCCGACCGGCCAGGCCGGCAGCATGAGTAGCAGCCCGGCGAGGCAGAGGGTAGCGCCGGCGGCGCCGGAGACCGCCACCAGCGCGAGCAGGCCGACGCCGCGCCGAGCGGCGGTCGTCGGCACTGTTTCGAGACCCTCCGCCGCGGCGCGCCGATCCCGGCTCGCCGCCAAATGCCCGGCCAGCAGAAGCGCACCCGCCAGCACGAGCGAGGACATCCCCGCGTTTTCGGCGAAGGTCTCCCACGTCGGCATCGTGGTCCACCCCCATGCCGTACACAGCGCCAGGGATAGCACCATGCCGCCCCAGAGGAGCGGACTGCGCAGCACCAGGCGCGCCTCGGCGCGGGCGAGCGCGCCCACCGCCACCCGACCGCTGGGTCGGACCGGTGCCGGTGCGAGCGTCGTCATCGGGCCACCCCCTCGCGCGTCGACGAGCCGAGCAGGAGCAGGTAGCCGTCCTCGATGGAGGGGGAGGCCGGCACGCCGTCTGCGGGTCGGTCACCGAGCGTCCGGTACAGCCCGTCGGCATTGCGCCAGTACGCCTGGGAGCCGGACGGAGCCGTGGTCGACAGCCACACCCGGCCGTCGGCGACAGCGACCAGCTCTCGCGGACTGCCATCGAAGATCGCGCGCCCGGAGTTCATCACCACGATCCGTTCGCAGAGTGCCCCCACGTCCTCGGTCTGATGGGTCGACAGCAGCACGGTGCGGCTCTCGCCCACCCGGGAGATCAAGGCCCGGAAGAGCATCCGCTGCTCCGGGTCGAGGCCGACCGTGGGCTCGTCAAGGATCAGCAGCTGGGGCTCGCCGAGCAGGGCCTGGGCCAGACCCAGCCGCTGCCGCATTCCGCCGGAGAGCTTGCGTACCTTGGTCCTGGCCCGGTCGGTCAGCTCGACCTGGTCGAGCACCCGGCGCACCTCGGCTCGGCGCTGCCGGCCGTCCGTCATCTCCTTGAGCACCGCTACGTAGTCGAGCAGGTCGTAGGCGGTGAACTGGGGGTAGAGCCCCGGATTCTGCGGCAGGTAGCCGATCCGCCGGCGCAGTTCGGTCCGCTGCGCGGGGACCGCCGGGTCGAGACCGAGAATCCGCAGCCGGCCCCGGTCGGCCGCCAGCGCGGTGGCCAGACAGCGCAGCAGGGTGGTCTTGCCGGCGCCGTTCGGACCGAGGAAGCCGGTCACCCCCGTCCCGAGCTCCAGATCCAGGTCGTCAAGCGCGGCCGTGGCCCCGTAACGCTTGCCGAGCCCGCCGATGCTGACGGTGGTCATCGAGTCTCCCCCAAGTCGAGGCGGCTTCGCCGCACGGTCAGTACCGCGACGGCCACCGCCGCGGCGAGCAGGTAGCCGAGTTGCGCGGTGCCACCGAAGATGACCGGCAGAGAAGATTCACGGTGGACCGTGGCCGCGGTACCCACGACGATCAGCCAGGCACTGCCCAGCAGGCCAGCGGCGGTCGAGAGCGAAACGATGGTGCTCAGCGCCAAGCTCCCGACGCTGAGCAGCAGTGCGGGCAGCAGCCAGGCCACGGCGTACCAACCCGGTCCGGGCAGCAGGACCGCCGCCGCCATGCCCATGGCCACCGCAACGGCGACGACCGCGGTGGCGCGCCAGAGGACCAGCGGCGGCCCTGCCGCCGGCGTCGTATCAGTGATCTCGTGCATCGGGTCGGCTGGCGGCCCGTACGCGGTGGCGACTGCTAGCACCGGCAGGATCGGCGCGAAGACGAGGAAGAGGGCGTCGCTGACTCGCGCCCCGGTCTGATCGAGATACGCCGCGGCCACCGCGAGGGCCAGCACCGCCGCGGTCGCACCCAACCAGGACCAGCGCAGCGCCGGCGTCGCGGCGAGCAGCTGGATCCGATGCTCAGGCAGCCCGAGCCGGCCCAGGAGCCGCCGTAGCGCGCGCTGTTTGGGCGCATGGACCGCGTCGAAGACGGCCGCCCAGTTGCCGGTCAGCCACACCGTGTCGACCGCGACACGTCCGCGGCAGGAGGCGCAGGCCAGCAGATGGGCGTCGACGGCCATGACTCGGCTCGGATCGAGCGCTCCCCGGTCGTAGTCCGCGAGCATACCCGCATCGATGTGCCAGTCGGTCATGTCAGCAGCTCCCTCAACCGGGCCCGGGCGCGCAGCAGCCGGGTCTTTGCCGTGCCCTCCGCGATACCGAGCAGCTTGGCCGCCTCCCGTACGGTCAAGCCGTCGATAGCCGTGGCCTGCATGAGCGCCCGCAGCTCCGGTGGGATCCGATCGAGCGCTCCGCCCAGGTCGCCGTGCTCGATGCCCAGCAGGACCAACTCCTCCGCTGACGGCGCCGTGGCGACGTCGGGCAACTCGGTGTTGGCGCCACTGAGCCAACGATGCGCGGGACCACGCAGCGCAGACACCAGCCGCCTGACAGCGATGGTCCATATCCATCCCGCGGCATCGGCACCAGTCGCCTCGTACCGTCGGGCGTCGGTCCAGATGGCGACGAACGTGTCCTGGAGCGCGGCATCGACCAAATCGGGGTCCGCGCAGCGCCGGCGCAGGCGGGCCCGCAGCCAGGGCGCGTGCCGATGATGCAGCAACCGGAGAGCCTCGGCCCGCTCGGCTGCAACGGCACGCAGCAGCTCGGCGTCACTGCTCAGCTCGTTGACGGGCCGCTCCGGTGACTGGCTTCTTCTTCGTCGCACACAAGGACTATCGCGGTGTGCGGGGAATTTGGTTCATCGAGGATGCGGCCAGCTTCCCGTGTCGGGCAGCAGTCGGGGACTGCGGCGCCGCGCCCGAGTTCCGTCTGCGGGGCTCCGTTCATGCGCTCGTGAGACCACGGCAGTCATCAGGCCGCTCGCCAACCGCCTATCGGGCTCAGGGTGGCAGCGCCACGGGAATCGGCACCTATTTGTCCCGAGTTGCTCCGTCGGCAAGGAGTCCAGCAATGAGCGCGACGCCGCAAACGCACGCGATCTACCAGGCCATCCATGGCCAAAGCCCCAACCGAGATCAACTCAGTAGACCGCCGAGTTAAGGGTCCCAACGGCGGCATGCTCGCCATGGAATCGACCGACAGCGATCAAAACAGGGCCTCCGCAAGTCGCTGACCTGTGGAAACCCTCTCTGTCGGGACGGCCGGATTCGAACCGACGACCCCCTGTTACCGTCCGTAGCCATCCTGCCCATGTCGATGACTATCAGAAGTAGGCGTTGAGCTGCCCAGACATGGCCAGAGGATGATCGCCAATTGTCACTGGTTGTCAACCATGCGCGGGGGTTTTCGGGGGGGGGGGGTAAACGGGGGGCCGACAGGGGCGTCGTCAGTCCACCGCGTCCCGTTCCCCCATTAGCAGAACACCCGTCACCAAGGGAACTGTGTGCCTACTCATTCGCTACACGCTGGCCGCAGGCCTACGGCCGGCTCTTTACCCCGCAGGCCAATACGGCCCGGCAAGCGCCGACACACCACCAGGCAGTCCCCGGCCCGCCGTCGGTGCGTCAGCAGCCAGTCGGGGAAGTAGCTGCCCTGGCGGAGCTTGGGGATCGCCAGGTCGATCGTTCCGGCCCGGGTGTCCCACTCGCGCTGCCGGTAGCCGTTGCGGGAGTTGACCCGCTCGTCGCTGCGTTGCCCATGCTTCCTCGCAGAAAGTTCCGGTCCACCGACGTAAGATGATCGCGCCATGGTTCGCTGCGTGATCCTCGCCCATCGGGTTCCTGGGCGTGGTCGACCTGGTGAACCTGACCAAGTTGAGGAGGGCAGTGGAGAATCGTCATCCTGGGGCCACGGAATAGGCCCCGACAGCCCAGGCAATGGCGTGGGGACCGCCCCTCGGAGACGCTGGGCAAGAGTGCGGAAATTTGTGGGAATGGACGCATGTTCAAGGACGGGAATTGAACAGGGCGTCACCGAAGGACGCCGCAGGTCCTTCACTGTCAACCGGGTCAACTGTGTGAACCCCGGATGGCACCCTTGTCGGTGAGCGTTCAGGCGTTTGAGCATATGTGGTGGTGTGATGTCTTCTGTGGGTAAGATCATCCGGTTCGATGATGTGCGTGGTTATGGGTTCATCGCCCCGACTGGCGGCGGTGATGACGTCTTCTTTCATGCCAATGACTTCGGCGAGCAACGCCAGCTGGTGCGGATCGGCCTGCCGATCGAGTACGACGTTATAGATGGCGACCGCGGCCTGCGCGCCCGGTCGGTCCGGGTTCTGGAAACGACCGAGACGCCGCACGCGTCGACCAACGGAGACGAGATCCGATCCCGGGTCCGCACGGACGGCGACGAAGAGATGTGCGACGTTCTCGCGTCCGCCGAGTTCGTCGGGGCCGTGACCGAAATGCTCCTGCAGTGCGCGCCATCGTTGACCGGCTCCCAGATCATCGAGGTACGCAAGAAGTTCATCGAATTCAGCCGGTCCCACGGTTGGGTGGACGGCTGACACGCAGCGTGCCCTGCGTCAACGCGTAGACGACGGCTGGTGCCCGGGCCCAGGTGCCCGGGCACCAGCCGTCGTTGCCGTTTGTGCGACCACCAAGAGGTTTGCCACCAGCATGAGGTCGGACACCAGCAGCAGGCAGCGCCTAGGTGATGGTGCCACGCCCGCTGCGCTTGCGCCCGATCAGGCGCGGGGCCGGGCCGCCGTGTGCGTGCCGCGGCGACCCCCGGCCGCAGGTCAGCTGCTGGGCGCGTCCCCGCTCCGACCCAACCACGGTGCGGCGACTGCCCACATCTGGCCCAGCATCGCCGGGGTGTTCAGGTCCTCGTGCCCGCAGGGCAGTCGGACCTCGCTGATCTCGCCGGTGATGTACGGCTTCCACAACTCGGCCGTCGGCGCGCGCTCCGGGATGCTCCGATCGGCGACGACGAGCAGCGCGTCACCGTCGAACCGACCGTACTCGTGGGCGTTGATGCAGGTGAAGTTGTTGCGCCGGAGGACCGCGAAGCGGCGCAGCTCCTCGTCGGGAGCGTTGCCGAGCACGGCACCGGCCTCCTTGCGCACGACTTCGGTGAGCGCGGCGAGCTGAGCCTCCTCGTCGGGGGCGGGCTCGTCCCCGATGACCGTCCGGATCCCCGGGTCCTTGGGATACTGGTCCAGGATGATCAGCGCGCCGACCGTCTCACCGACGGCCTGCAACTGCACCGCGATCTCGTGGGCAAGCACCCGCCGTAGGGACCACCCGAGCAGATGGTACGGCCCGGTGGGCTGCACCGAGCGGATGTGTTCGAGCGACACGGTGGCGGCCTCGCGCAGCGACGTGGACAGCGGGCGCTTGCCGTCCAGGCCGGGTGCCTGCAGGCTGTACAGCGGGGTGTCCAGCCCGTCCGCCATGCTGGACAGGTCCATGCGCTGGATGAGGACGGCGACCATCAACACCATGGCTAGCTGGCTGGGCAGGGCCGGGCGGCACCCGCAAGCACTGGCGGGATCGCTCTGGACCGCTGCCCATGTCCGGCAGGCCTTTCGCGTGGATCGCGCCACCGCACTCGCCGGCTGCGACGAATCCGTCCGGAGCTATTGAGAACTGCTCGACCAGGAGCCGGAAGCCTTCCGCGACGCGTTCAGGACCGTCGAGGAACTCCGTGACCGACTGCGGAACACCGAGTTCCGACCGGACCGGCGCCCGCGGGCATCGTGGTCGCCCGACGGTGACGCAGACGGGCTTTTCGCCGCTGCCGAGATCGTCCCGGTGAGCATCCTCCCGGGACGTCACCGACCCTTGCGTCACCGGCCCTCGGTGAGACCGGAGTAGATCACGTCGACTGTCCTGGCCACCGGGGTGCCGTTGTTGCCGATCCGCAGCACCGGCACCCCGCGGGCGTCGGCGAGCCAGCCCAGGACCAGGTCGTAACGGTCTCGCACCGCCGCCAGACGCGCGCCGGTCTCGTGCATCTCCGCGCCCTGTCGCCGACCGGCGATCCGGGCAAGCGCCTGCTCCACCCCGATGTCAAGCAGGATGATCTTGTGTGGCAGCTCGGTGCGCATCAGCTTCCGGAACTCCTTGAGCAGCAGTTCCGGCGGCAGGTCGTGCAACGCCAGCAGGCGGCGCCCGAGCAGCCAGAGATCCCGCCCAGCACCCACCCGCTCCGCCCAGTCCAGGACCGCTCGCATGGCCAGCGGACCGACGGTCGCCGCCTGCCGCGCGAACTCGTCCGGCGAGATGGCGTCCGACGGCCGTGCTGCGGCCATCCGTCCGTAGAGGGGCAGGTACACCATGGTGTCGATGAGCGGATGCCGCTCGGCCAGGATCACCCGAGGCTGGCGTCGGTCGCGGACATGCCGCTCGACCGAGGAGTACGTACGCAGCTGCAAATAGTAGGTCCCGATCTTCAGCTCCGGGCTACCGAGTTGATCGGCGACCAGCGACACGCGATGCAGATGCCGGGACAGCTGCCGCGCGGGCCCTTCACCGTTCTCGTGCGGTCGAACCGCGTGCAGGACCGCCAGGTCGCCCCGGTGCCCGGAGCCGGCCGCACGCGCGGCCAAGCCCTGGGCGACGGCAGTCTTGCCGCTGCCGTCGATGCCGACCAGCGCCACCCGGTACGGCGCCCGGTCAGCCATGGCCGACCCCCACCCGTCCCACCTGCGCCTCGATCTCGCACAGCCGGCGAGTGGTACCCACGACGCGTTCCAGGAACGGGTACTCCCGATGCTCGTGTGCCAGCAGGTACAGCTGCAACCGGCTCAGCAGCAGATCCCACAGAGCCAACTGGTAGCCGCGCCGCCACAGCGTGAGGTCCGCGCCGCACGCCGGGCCGCCGAGTCGCTCCCAATGCATGACCAGATAGGACTCCACCTCGTCCGGCGATGCCTCGGGAGTCAGCACGAAGGTCAGCAACTCGGCCAGGTCGCGCTGCGGCACGTGCCAGGTAGCCAACTCCCAGTCGTACACGATGGGCAGGCGACCGTTCGGCCGGAATGCGATGTTGCGGGGGTTGAAGTCGTGGTGCACCAGTGTCCTCGGCATCGCCGCCAACTCGGCGGTCCAGCTGGCGATCCGCTCCACGAGCCAGCGGGCCAGCGCAGCCAGGTCCAGACCGGACGAACCGGCCTTCAGCAGGTCCGGATAGGTCGCGGTGTTGTGGTCGATCAAGGCCGTCCACAGTTCGCCGGCGGCTGCCAGGCCCGGCAGCCCGTCGCTCACCCCGAGTGCCGCCGCATCCTCCCGACGCTCGAGCCACCCGCTGTGCACGCCGGCGATCCCGGCAATGGCGGCGCCGACATGCGCCGATGTCCACCCCCTGATGCCGTCCGCCGGATCGAGGAGCACCGCACTTTCCCGCAGATCCTCCAACAGCAGGACGTACGCCTCCCGATCCGGGTCGTCGTGCCATCCGTAACACCGCGGAAGCACATCGACCAGGGACGGATGCTGGCTGCGGTAGATGGCCAGTTCCCGCCGGTGCGCACCCGAGAAGCCACCGACCGCACGACCATGACGCCGCCAGGCGGCCCCGAGACGCTGACCCCCCAACGAGGCGATCTTGCCGATCTCGACCAGCACCTCGTCGTCCAGCGCCTTGATCTTGGCGACGACACCGAGCCGTTGCCGCTGGCCGTCGAGGCCGACACAGTCGACGCGCAACGGATGCAGACCGGTGAACTTTCGCCGCTCACCGCGGGCCGCGAGGTCGCTGAGAATGCCCGAGCCGCCGAACTCCTCGGCCGGGGCGGCGGTCACCGTCACCTCGTCGGACGGGATCGTCCCCCTCAACAACCGCGGCGCGATCACCGTCTGCAGTTCCTCCCGGGTCAGCCAGTTCACCCGACGGGCCCGACCGAGCCGCTGGTGGGCGTCGGCGAACTGCCCGCCGCTGACGGCCGCACACGTCGAGACGTCCAACGCCAGGGCGAACCCACAGATGATCTCGGCCAGCCGCCGCCCGGTCCCCTCCCCCGCACAGCCGAGCACCGCGAGCAGATCCCGCTGCTGCGGTAGCCCGGTACCACCGCCCACTGTGCCCAGCACAAGGTTCGGTAACAGCAGGGTGGCGAGCAGCCCGCCGTCGGTCGGCTCCAGCGAGAAGATCCCGGCGCCCGATTCGTGTACGCACGCCACGTCCTGTCCGGTGGCGATGAACATCGCCGAGATGACGTTCGAGACGTTGATGTTGTGCCCCACCATTCCGGCCTGCTGGCTGGCCAGTACCGAGCAGTGATAGAGGGCCATGAGCGACTCGGGTGTGGTCTTGAGCGTGGCCTCCACCGTCGCGCGGTCGAGATGGCACTCGGCCGTCACCCGGGTACCACGACCGCCCGTCATTGACAGATGGCTCACCTTCTTGTCCCCGCTGAGGTTGCCCTCGACGAAGTAGCGGACGGGCGTGATCTCGGGCCGCCCGACGAGGGCCTCGTCGAGCCACTGGCAGATCCGCCAGGTCGCGACGGTCGTCATGTTCTGTCCTGCCGCGTCCGCCGTCTCGTAGCCGAGAAGCAGGTGCACGTACCGCCCGATCTGGAACGGCTCGACGGAGACCAGCGTGGTATGCCGGGAGACCTCCCGTACCTGCCCTTCCATGCCGGGCCGGACGGTGCCGAGCCAGTCGACGAACGCGGCGGCGGCGGCGAGGTCGCTGAACTCGTAGGCGGGCGCCCGGGTCATCCGCTGGCCCAACGTCCGGGTGGCCACGCCGCCGCCGCGGGTGATCGCCCGGGCACCGCGCGACACCGAGGCCACCAGGGCACCCTCGGTGGTGACCAGCGGTGCGACCACCGAACCGTGGACCTCACCGCCGGTGAAGAGCAGGGGACCGGCCAGGCCCACGGGGAGTGCCACGGTGCCGATGAAGTTCTCGATGTTGCCGGTCAGTTGTTCCGCCGCGAGGATACTGTCGGCGCCGAGCGAGGCCAGCGGCATCCGGCTGCGACGGCGTAGCCATTCCAGCCGTTCGATGCGGGCCGACTCGGTGTATCGGCCGCGGCCGGGAATGGCGCTCACCGCTGGCTCCCGACGATCGTCGGCGCGTTGGTGGTGATCCGGTCCCAGACGTTCGGATCCGGTTGGAAGACCCGGTCCTTGACCCGCGGCGGCCGTTCGCCGGCCCTGACCCGGCGCTCCCATTCGACAAGGAACGCGTCCGGGTGCGTCACCGTCAGCCGGACCGCTCCGAGCCCACCGGAGGCTCGGGCCCGCCGGTAGCCCGGCGACTGCTCAGCCAGCCGTCGCTCCAGAGCCTCGGCGAGCGCCGCGACCACGTCGCTCGGCGGGGTGGCGACCAGGGCCAGCGCCACCTCGTAGCGGGCGGGGGACCAGCCCGTCCGTCGGGCCGTGGCGTTCCGGATCTCCAGGCCAACCTCGGTCAGGGCCGCACCGAGGGCGCGTATCAGGTCGGGCTCCCGGAGCCGCTCGCCGGAGCCGGAACTGATGGTGCCGCGACCGGCGTAGGCCACTTCCGGGGTACGCCCGGCGAAGCCGACCACGCGGACGATGTCCAGCGTGGCGCACCGGTACAGGCCACCGACGTGGGTGAGGACGATGTGGTAGTCGCGGCCCTCCTCCAGTTCGTCGGCGAGCAGGGTGTCGCCGTTCGGCTCGATGTCCCGGTCGGCCGGCACGAACTCGTAGAAGCAGCCCGGCAGGAACAACGGTCCCGAGGCGGGGTCAGCCCCCAGGGGGATGGCCACCGGTCCCTCGCAGGAGGCGATCGGCGGTGACAGCACGATGGTGTCGGCGCCGAACGCCTCCCGCAGCGGGGGAAGGTAGAGCGAGGCGAGGGCCGTGTTCCAGGACAGGATCACCCGGAGGTTGGGCCACAGGTCGACCGGACGCAGGGTGCCGCGCCGTTCGGCGACCTGCCGTAGCTCCAGTGCCCGGGCCGGGTTCGGCTCGCCGTACGGTCGTCCGCCCAGCGTCCCGGCGTGCAGCTCCGCCGCCATGCGGGGCCACCACTGGGCGAGCTGGTAGGGCAGCGCGGCCACGATCGCCGGGTTGACCGCGATGATCCACCTGACGTCACGCTCGACGGCAAGTCGCAGCCGCAGGTATGCCCGCTCCCACGGTCCGCCGTCCGGATAGGAGTCGAGCACCTCGGTCCACCCACCGCCGGTGCCGGGTCCGGTCGCCAACGGCTCACCGTACGTGCGGTAGTCGAGTTGACTGAGCCCGATGTGTGGCTGCCCGCCGAAGGTCTGGCTGATCCGGGTGGTCGGATCCTGCCAGAGGTTGAGCACCTTCTCCTCGGCGCCGATCAACTCCGGGTGACGATCGAGCACACCGGCGAACCCGGCGTAGTAGAAGGCGAGAAACGTGGTACGCAGGTAGGTGGGGGTGACCGGGATGAACTTCTCCCGGCCGGTCGTGCCGCTGGACGAGAAGTACGCCACCGGCTGGTCCGCGGTCAGGACCCGGCGCTCGCCCGCGATGCTCCGTTCGATCCACGGCATCAGCGCCTCGTGGGTGCGGATCGGCACGGCGCGACGGTAGTCGTCCACGCCGGCGACCGCAGACAGGCCGTGCTCGGTGCCGAAGGCCGTGTCGCCGTTGCGCGTGAGGACGTCGGCTAGCACGAGTTCCTGCGTCCGGCGAGGATCGTCGAGCGTCGCGAGCAGGCGCTGCTTCTCGTCTCGGATGCGTCGCGCCAGCCGGACGGCGTGGTCCTGCTGGTTCATGGTCACTCCCCCGTCTGTTCCGTCACGGCCAGATGTGCGTACAGTCGCAGGGCTCCGGGACGGTGCGGGTCCTGCGCGATGCGGAAGTGGGCCGGGGCGCGAGGCGCGGGGCCCAGCGCGACGTCGACGTCGCGCGGATCAAGCTCGGCCGGGTGGTCGATCGCCAGCCGGTCTCCCGGGCGCAGCAGCCCGGACAGCACCGACTCACACAGCACGTGGTTGAGATGGATGAGGTACTCCGCCGCGCTGACCCTGGCCGTGGCGACCCGGAGCAGGGCCGACCGGCCGTCCCGGCCAGCACCGGGCACCTGGAGCGTGATCCGCCGGCGCTCGCCGGGCCACACGACGGGCCCGTGAAACAGCTTGAGCATCCGGCTGAGCTGCCGGGCCGGGTCCCGCTCCGGGTGTACCGGCGCGGTCCAGGCCATCATGGCGTCCTCGGTGCGGTGGAGAAACCGCACCCGGTGGACCAGGCTCGCCGGGTTGCCGGCGAGGAAGAGGGTTCGGGTGAAGGCGCCGTACCAGGGGCCGGCCAGCTCGTCCGGAACCGCGACGGCGAAGGCGAGCGTGCCGTGCAGGAGCGCCGTCAGGTCAAGGTCACGGAGCACGGCCACGGCGCGCAGGGTCGAGCGCTCGGGCGGCGACGGCGACGGCCGGCCGGGTGCCCCGGCACCCGTCACACGGTGGTAGTGGGCGACCAGCCAGGTACGCAGCAGACGCTGCTCCTCCGTCGTCCCGGTCACAGGTAGACCTGTCGTAGGAGTGGCCCGGCGGATGTCCTGCGCCGCCTGCTGAGCAGACGGCAGGTCAGCCCGTACGGGTCGACGTAGCCCCGGTCGTCGCAGAGCTTCGTCAGCAGCGCGGCGCCGGCGGTGGCACCGGTGTCGCCGCCCTGCTCGACCCTCGACAGGATCCGCCGGGCTTTCCACAGGCAACGCCGCAGCAGTTCGGGTTCCATCGAGCGACGCGAGCCGCGCTGGAGCACCGCGATGAAGTAGATCCGCATGCCGAGTTGGTAGACCGGCAGCTCCACGTGCTCCAGGCAGGCGCGCGAGATGTGGTCGAGGGTGACGCCCGCCCAGTCGCCGTGCCGGCTGGAGCGGATCGCCCCGCCGATCGGCACCCGGCCGAGGGCCAGCCGGGACACGGTCGCCCCGAGGGTTCCCAGCACCCGGTCCAGCGTCGTGTAGTCCTGGGTCAGCTCGGTGTCGTGCACCAGTACGACCCGCTCGGCGTGTCGCGCCCGGGGTATCAGGTCCCGCAGGATCGGGACCAGGTAATTGGGGTGCCCGTCCGGGCCGACAAGCTGACGCAGTGGAAGCCCCCACCGAGGACCGTCCAGCAGGACCGGTCCGCCGAATCGGCGATGGTCGACCAGGAGGTCCCGCTCGGCGAGGATGTCGAGGGTCTCGTCCGTGGACAGCGCCATCGGGCGGTCCGCGGTCAGCCCCGGGTCCCCGACGCCCAGTAGCCGCAGTTCGTCTCGCCACAGTTCGAGCAGCCGCACACTGGCCGGGTGGATCCAACCCTCGGCGTCCACCCGCTCCAGGTACGGGGCCAGGACGGCGCGGCTCGGACGGCTTCCCTCCGCGTGCGACCGGACGTACAGCTCACCTATCTCGTTCCCGGTCACCGCCGACCACTGACGCCCCGCGGCGACGCGGTCCAGGTAGGCCCAGAACGCCACGGTCTGCGCGGTCAGGGTGGCGCTCCGCTGATTCCACAGGTAGTCGACGGACCTCACTCGCTGGGTCGCGCGGTAAGCCACGTCGAGCCAGAGAAGGCCCTTCACATGGGTAGGGGTCAACGGTTTGGTCGGGGTGATCGACACCGGCGCCAGCACGACGCGGGAAGGTTCTACTCGCATCCGGCTCCCCCGGGAGACGGCGGCGGGAAGAGGGCGAACGCGGTGGTGACCAGCAGTTGGACGAGGGGAGGGACGCGTAGCCCGCCACGGCTGGTGGGGGCAACCAGATAGACGAACCGGCTCCGCCCGTCCGGGGTCGCCACGATGCCGCTGAGGCAGCCGTGCACGATCCCAGCCATGCCCCAGACGGTCAGACCATTCGGCAGTTCGGCCCGGTCCAGCCCGGCGCCGCAGAACGCCGGGCCACCCCGGGCGTACGGCACCGGCTGCACCCGGAGCATCTCCGCCAGCCAGGGCCGGGACAGGACCTCACCGGCGAACAACGCCGCGAGGAACCGGTCCAGGTCCGCCACGGTTGAGATCATCTCCCCGGCCGCCCCGTGGATCGACGGGCTGTGCTCGGTGACGTCGACGCCGTGGTCGTACCCGCGGACGTGGGGCTCCGGCATCGTTGGGTCGATCCCCGGGAGGGAGGTGGCCGTGAGGCCGAGGGGCCGCAGGACCCGGGCCTCGACCTCGTCCGCATAGGGGTGGCCGGTGACCCGCTCGACGAGCATCCCGGCGATGACGTAGTTCGCCCGGGTGATCTGTTGCGCGGTGCCGGGCTCGAACAGCAGCGGTCGCCGCAGCGACCGGGCGATCAGGTCGGCCGGGGTGAACGTGTCGAACCGGTGCGCCAGAAACCACTCGGTGTCGTTGTAGCGGACATCGCTCTCGTCCGCGAGACCGCTCGTGTGGTCGAGGAGCCGGCGCACCGTGACCGCGCCCGGGAGCAGGTCCGGCAGATGGTCGCGCACCGGATCGTCGAGGCCGAGGCGACCCTCGGCGGCGAGGCTCAACACAGTCGCCGCCATGAAGGTCTTCGTAACGCCCCCGATCCGGAACCGCTGGTCGTCCCGGACGGCCGCGCCGGTGGCGAGATCGGCCACGCCGGACGCGCACTGCCAGCGACCGTCCGGACCGGTCAACCGGACGACCACCGCCGTCGCCTCGTCGTCCGGCCGCTGCCCGACCACCCGACGAACCGCGGCGAACGCGTCCCCGCCGGCCGCGTCGGCCGGTCGCGCCGCGCCGCTCACCGCAGCCCACCGGCATGCGCCGGCCGCCCCGGCGCCTCGACCGGCTCGTCCGGGGTCTCCGCCCACGACCTGCCGAACGGTGACGCGGCGGCTGACGCGTCGGCACGGCGCAGGGCCTCGACCAACGCCAGGTGGGCCCGCTTTCCGTTCTCGCCGTTCGCCAGGACGATCAGTCCGTCACCGCTGACCACCCGGGTGACCGTCATGCAGCGGAAACCGACCGTCCTCCCCCCGTGGCCGTACTCCACGTCACCGTCGCTCGGATCGACGACGGTACCGAGTCCGTAGAAGCTCCCCGGGTGCCAGACCGTGACCATCTGCTGGGCGAGCGGTCGGGTGAGCAACGCACCCGGCTGGCCCTGGTAGGAGCGGCGCACCGCGAGGGCCACCTTGGTGAGGTCCCGGACGCTCGCCCAGAGCCCGCCGGCCGCGACCTCGTTGCGCACTCTCCACCGGCCCGCGATCGGATCGCCGTACGCATCGTGACCGATCGCCGCGGGAATCGTCGACCGCTGCGGGTGGTCCTGGTCGAAGCTGCTGTCCGTCATCTCCAACGGGTCGAGGACGAGCCGCTGGATCAGCGCGTCGAAGGGCTCGCCGGTCACGTCGACGAGGAGCTGTTCCAGGACCGAGTAGTTGATATTGGTCTTCTTGAATACGTCTCCGGCCCGGTGCTGGGCGTGAACCGGCTCGTTGCGGGCCGGCGGGCACCCGTTGAGGATCTCCACGACGGTGGGCATCGTCTCGCCCGGCAGGTGGTTGGTCGCCGGGACGTGGCTCAGGCCCGACTGGTGGCTGACCAACTCCCGCAGGGTGATGACCGCGTCCCCGGGCACCCGCCACGACGTCAGGTACCCGTTGATGTCCGCGTCCAGGTTCAGCACGCCGTCCGCGACCAGCCGCAACACCCCGAGCATCGTGACGTGCTTGCTGATCGACGCCACCTGGAACGGCGTCCGGGTGGTGACTGGTTCCGGCCGGTCCGCCGCGGTCACCCCGTAGCCCTGCGCATGCACCACTTCGCCGCCTCGAAGCAACGCCACGCTCACTCCGGGCACGTGGTGGCGGGCCATCACCTCGATCAGAGCCCCCGGTTCGATCAGAGCGGCGCCGGCCGCCTCGGCCGGGCCCGTCGACCGTCCGTCCGTCGTCATGCTCCTGTCTTCGGTAGGCGGTTCTTCGGCCGGTTGTGCGTCCGCAGGCAGCGCGTCGACCGCCGCGGCGAGATCGGCCAGGGTGTCGTTCTCGTAGAACATCCGCAGGGTCAGGGGAATCCGGCGCCGCCGAGCCGCGGCGATCACCCTGATGATCGTCAAGGAGTTGGCGCCGCCGTCCAGAAGCGTGTCGTGCACGCCGACCCGCTCGCGTCCGAGCACCGCCGACCAGACCTGGGCCAGTGCGCGCTCGGTCGGGGTCGACGGGGGGACGCGCGCGTGCGGGCTGGTCAACTCGGGCTCCGGTAGCGCACGGCGGTCGAGCTTGCCGTGCGCGGTGAGCGGGAGTCGGTCGAGCGGCACGAACACGGCCGGCAGCATCGCATCCGCGAGCGTCCGCGCGAGCCCCCGTCGCAGCGCCCGTTGGTCCAACTGCCCGGCGTCCTCGGGCACGACGTAAGCCGCGAGCCGCACCTCGCCGTCGCCGGTCCGCCACGGGACCACGGCCGCCGCCGCGATCGAGGGCAGCTGCCGCACGGCGGCGGCGACCTCGCCCGGCTCGATCCGCACTCCGTTGATCTTGAGCTGATCGTCGACACGGCCTCGGAACGTCAACGCGCCGTCGTCGCTGAGGCTGACGAGGTCCCCGGTGCGGTACAGCCGCGACCCGGGCGGCCCGAACGGGTCCGGCACGAACCGCCCGGCGGTCAGGCCGGGCCGGTTGAGATAGCCCCGGGCGACCGCCACCCCACCGACGTACAGCTCACCGACCACACCGACCGGCACCGGTTGCATCGCGGCATCCACCACGTACGCGGTGACATTCGGCAACGGGCGGCCGATCGGCACCGGCCCGGCGAGTCGGTCCGGCGCGTAGTGGTACGCCGTCACGTCGATGGTGCACTCGGTCGGGCCGTAGGTGTTCCACACCTCTGCCTGCCGTAGGTCCAGGAAGCGTTGGCACAGCTCCGATTCGAGCTGCTCGCCCGCGACCGTCAACACGCGCAGCGCGCCGCAGTCCCGCCACCCGGGCGTCTGTACGAGCAGGCGGAGGACGGAGGGCACGACCTGAAGGACGGTCACGCCGTGCTCGGCGACCGCACGCACCAGCGCGGCCGGATCGCGCTCCACACCGGCCGGCGCCGCCACCACGGTCCCGCCGCTCGCCAGCGGCGCGAACACCTCCCAGCCCGCCGCGTCGAACCCGATCGACGTCTTCTGCAGCGTGCGGTCCTGCGCCGACATCCGGTGGCGGCGGACGCTCCAGTCGACCCGGTTGGCGAGGCTGCGGTGGGTCACCCCGACGCCCTTCGGCCGACCCGTCGAACCGGAGGTGTAGACCACATACGCCAACTGATCCGGATCCGGAGCAGACCAACCCCACCGACCCCGCTCACCCCCACCACTGGGCAGACCCTCCAGAAACGCCTCGTCCACCACGACACCCACACCCGCGTCAGCCACCAGATACCCCACCCGCTCCGACGGCATGGACTTGTCGATCGGCAGATACGCACCACCGGCCTTCCACACCCCCAACAAGCCCGCCACCAACCCCACACCCCGCTCCAGATGCACCCCCACCACCGACTCCGGCCCCACCCCGAGCGACCGCAACCGACACGCCACCCGATCGGCATACCGGTCCAACTCCGCATACGACACCACCGCCGCCCCCGCCACCACCGCCACCGCATCAGGCCGCGCCGCCACCTGAGCCCCAAACGCCTCCCCCACCGACACACCCACCAACTCCCCAACCCCCCGGTTCAACCCCCCAACCACCACACCGTCCTCCGGCGACAGAAACACCCCCGACGCATCACCATCCGGATCAGCCGCCATCGCCTCCAACACACCGCGATACATCGCCGCCAACCGCTCCGCCCGCCCCCGACCCAACACCCGCGTATGGCTCTTGAGCGAGATGCGCCTACCGACCGTGGTCACCGCCAGGTCGAACTCCGTCGTGCCCGGCGTCATGGTCGATGCAAGGTCCAGGGCCGGGCTGTCCGGCTCGAGGTCGTCGAAGTTGACGAAATTCAGCAGCACGTTGACGATGCGCCGGCCGCCCGCCAGGCGTTGCATCTGCGGCATCGGGAAGTGCCGGTGCGGCCACATCGCCACCTCCTGCGCGAACACCGCCGCGACCAGCTCCCGCCACGTCCACCGCCCCCGCTCGAACACGAACGGCACCGTGTTCAGGTGCATGCCGTAGACCCGCTCCGCGCCGGCCGCCTCCGGTCGGGTGTGTGTCACCAGACCGGCGCTGAACTCGTTGCGGTAGGTGAGCCTGCCCAGCACCGCTCCGTAGGCGGCGACGACGACGCTCTTGAGCGACGCGCCCGCCGCCGCGGCGAGCCTCCGCAGTCCGGGCTCCAGGTCACCGAAGGGCACGTGCACCCAATAGCTTTCCGAAGGGCCCGTCCCACCCCACCCGGACGGCAGCGAGAACGGCTCGACGGATTCCACGACGCGGCGCCAGTAGGCGCGGTCCTCAGGTGACGACAGCGCCCGCAGCTCGCTCGCGACGACATCCGCGTACCGGACCGCGGGGACCGGTTCCGACGCCGGCTGGCGTCCCGCTCGAATCGCCTCGTAGCAGTCGAACAGCTCCCGGATGAGCGAGTGGTAGCTCCAGCCCTCGACGATCGCGTGGAACTCCGTGATGGACAGCCACCAACCGTCGTCGGTGACGTGGGCGGTAAGTCGCATCATCGGCGGACACGCGAGGTCGAACGGACACGTCCGCTCATCGGCGTGGAACTGCTCCATCTGTCGATGGATGCCGGCGGCGTCCAGCCCGCGCAGGTCGCGAATACGGACCGGAAGGTCGGCGTCGGCGTGTACCAGCTGCATCGGTACGGAGCAGGAGTGCAGGTCGAACGAGGTCCGCAGAACCTCGTGCCGCCCGACGAGGATCTGGGCCGCCGCCCGCAGCGCGTCCGCCGACAACGGCCACCCGTCACGGATCCGGATGGACGCGACGTTGTGGTAGTTGCTGAGCCGCCGGTGGGCCAGCATGTCGGCGACCATGCCCAGCTGAGTCTGGCCCATCGGGTACGCGTCGACCAGATCAGCCGGCAGGCGCCTCCGGTCCGCCGGGGTGATCAGCGCGAACGGCTCGACCGCGACGATCGCGCCCTCGGCCGCGGGCCGCGCGTCGGCCAGCTCGCACAACCGCGCCACCGTACGGCGCTCGAAGACGTCACGCACCGACACGTCGAAGCCCGCCGTACGTAGCTGTCCCACCAGGGCGACCGCGCGGATGGAGTCGCCACCGAGGTCGAAGAAGCTGTCCAGCACGCCGACCCGGTCCACCCGCAGCACCGCGCGCCAGACCTCCGCCATCCGTTCCTCGGCGGACGACCGCGGCGCCAGGTAGCGAACCGTGCCCACCAGCGCCGACCGGTCGGGTACCGGAAGCTTGCCGCGGTCCAGCTTCCCATTGGCGGTGAGTGGGATCGCCGGCAAGGGCACGATCGCCGCCGGGACCATGTACGGGGGCAGGAGGCTCCCGCAGTGCGCCCCCAGGTCCCCCTCGGCCAGGTCCGGAACCGCCGGGACCACGTACGCGATCAGGCGGTGCTCGCCGGGCGACACCTCGTCGACGATCACCGCCGCGTCCCGGACGGCCGGGTGCGCCAGCAGAACGGCGCGGATCTCGCCCGGCTCGACCCGGTATCCGCGGATCTTGGCCTGGTCGTCGGCGCGGCGCAGGAACCGCAACTGGCCGTCGGGGAGCCGGCGGGCGAGGTCACCGCTGCGGTACCGCCTGCTGCCCGGGGCGCCGAACGGATCGGGCAGGAAACGCGCTGCCGTGAGGCCCGGCCGGCGCAGGTAGCCGCGGGCGAGACCCGGCCCACCGACGTAGATCTCGCCCGGCACGCCGATCGGCACCGGGCGGCCTTCGTCGTCCAGGAGCCGGATCGTCAGGTCGGCGAGGGGCCGACCGATCGGGCTGCCGACCACCGGATCGAAGTCGGCCGGGGTGACGCGGTGGTACGTCGCGTGCACGGTCGTCTCGGTGATGCCGTACATGTTGATCAGCGCGGTCCGGTTCAGGCCGACTCGCGCGGCCCACGGCCGCAGCGACGGCACGTCCAGCTTCTCGCCGGCGAAGACGATCACCCGCAGACTCAGCCGGTCGACTCGTGGGTCGCCGGTCTCGGCGGCCGCGACCAGGGCGCGGAACGCTGACGGCGTCTGGCTGAGCACTGTCACCCGCCGGTCGACCAACAGGTCCAGCAGGTCGTCCGGGGAACGTGTCACGCCCTGAGGCACGACGACCAACGTGCCGCCGCTGAGTAGTGCGCCCCACATCTCGAACACCGACACGTCGAAGGCGTACGAGTGGAACAACGTCCAGACATCGGCTGGCCCGTACGCGAGATGCTCACGCGCCGTCCGGAGCAGGCGATCGACATTGGCGTGGGTCACGCACACGCCTTTGGGCTGCCCGGTCGATCCCGACGTGTAGATGACGTACATGACGCCGTCGGGTGTCACCACCGACGCAGGGTTGTCCACCGGCTGAGCGGCGAGCGTTTCCGCTTCCCGCGCGGCGTCGAGCACGATCAGGGCGCCGTCGTGGCACAGCCTGGCCGTCTCCCGCAGGTCCACGCACGTCACGACAAGCGCGGCCCCGGAGTCGGCGATGGCGTGGCGCAATCGGCGCGTCGGGTTCGCGGGGTCCAGTGGTAGGTAGCCCGCCCCGGCCTTCAGCACGCCGAGCAGCACGGGCACCAAGTCGACACCGCGGTCCAGGAGCACGGCGACCAGGGACTCGGCGCCCACACCCCGGGCCCGCAGCAGATGGGCCACCCGGTTGGCCCGGACGTTGACCTCCGCGTAGGAGAGCTCCGAGTCGCCGCATCGCACGGCGACCGCATCCGGGGTCGCCGCCGCCTGGTCCTCGAACACCTCGGGCACACACCGCGGGTCGACCGCCACGCCGCCGACGCGGTTCCCGTCACCGTCGCTCGGGCCGGAATCGACCGCGACACCGAGTACGAGGGCCCGCTCGGCCTCGTCCAGCAGGTCGTGGCCGGCCGCGGGAGCAGCCGGGTCGTCGGCCACCCTCTCCAGCAGGCGTAGGAGATGCCGCGCCATCCGGGCCATCGTCGCGTCGTCGAAGAGCGCGGTGGGATACACGAGGCGGCTGTGGACCGAGCCGTCCTCGGCCTGGCAGGTCTGCAGTTCCAGGTCCCACTTGGCGACCGCTTCGCCGTCGCCGTACTGCTCCATCCGGATGCCGGGCAGCCGGACCAGCCGGTCGGGAGAGGTGTGACTGGTGTACGCCACCTGGAACAGCGGCGTACGGGCCAGATCGCGGTCGGCCGCCAACTCGTCGACCAGTCGGGCGAACGGCACGGCTTGGTGGTCGTACGCGTCGAGGACGGTGGTCCGCATCCGCTGGATCAGGTTCTCGAACGACATCGAACCGTCCCACACGGCCCGCATGACGAGGGTGTTGATCCCGTAGCCGATGAGGTTCTCGAGCTCCGGCCGGTTGCGATCCGACACCACGGTTCCGATCGCGACGTCGCTGCGGCCGGTGTATCGGGCCACGAGGACGGCGAAGGCGGTGAGCATGACGACGAACGGCGTCGTGCCGAGTCGCTGACCGATGTCGTCCAGCCGCCTGGCGAGGCCCGCCGGCACGACGAAGGGTGCCGCGGCGCCCGTGTGGCTGCGGACGGCCGGGCGGGGTCGGTCGGCGGGCAGGTCGACGGGTAGGTTGCCGTCGAGTTGGGCTCGCCAGTAGTGGAGGTGCCGTTCCAGGACCGGCCCGGACATCTCGGTGTGTTGCCACGCCGCGTAGTCCGCGTACTGGACGGGTAGCTCCGGCGGCATCGGGCCGCCCTCGGTCAGCGCCCGGTACGCCGCATTCAGGTCGGCGCCCAGCACGCCGAGTGACCAGGCATCCCAGCAGATGTGGTGGAAGACGATGCTCAGCACGTACTCGTCGTCGGTCAGGCGAAGGAGGCGCGCGCGGACCGGCCATTC
The DNA here is from genome assembly GCF_057196585.1 of Micromonospora sp. ATLC20. Lineage (NCBI taxonomy): Bacteria > Bacillati > Actinomycetota > Actinomycetes > Micromonosporales > Micromonosporaceae > Micromonospora > Micromonospora sp. ATLC20. Next base: position 29,100 of record NZ_JBXUOV010000011.1, on the reverse strand, counting down.
GACCTCGAGGTCGAACGCGACGGCCACCTCCCCCGCCAGGAGCGCGTCGACGCGCTCACGCCGCTCGCCCGGTGGCAGCCCGCGAAGATCGTCGAGCGCGAGGCCGACGTCGTCGGGCGGGTCGACGACCTGCGTCGGGGCGCCGTCGACCACGGTGTACCGCGTGCGGAGAACCTCGTGGCGGGCGACCGTCCAGGCCCACGCGCGCTGGAGAGCAGGGGTGTCCAGAGCGCCGCGTAGCCGCAGGCACAACGGCACGTTGTACTCGGTGCTGCCCGGATCCAGCCGGTTGATGAACCACATCTGCTGCTGGCCGTACGAGAGGGGTAACGGCCCGTCCCGGGAGACCCGCGGGATCTCGGACCGAGGGCTGGAGGACATGCCCGCGAGCCGACGGCGAAGCAGTGCGCCCCGGGGGTCGCGTGCCGGTCCGTGCTGTGCTGAATGGGTCATCCCGCTGCTCCTGTCATGGCATCCCTCGCGCTTCGCCCGATGCAGCACCGTCGGATGGTGCGATCTCCGCCTACCTCCGTCTTCGCGTTACGGCCGCGGGATCCGCCGGACCGCCGGTCGATCCCGTGTCGTCGACGGCCATCCCGCGGTGTGGAGTCCCCCGTGTCAGGTGCCGTCCTCGGCGAGGGCCGACACCAGCGTGGCCAGGTCGTCGTCGTCCAGCACCATCAGGTCGGCCACGGCGGGCTCGGTGGCCGGGGCCGGTTCGGCCGGCACCGCCTTCTCCGCGAGCTTCTCGACCGTGTGCAGCGTCAGCAGGTCACCCACGCTGATCAGCCAGCCCGCGTCGCGCAGCCGGGAGACCACCTGGATCGCCCGGATGCTGTCGCCACCCAGATCGAAGAACGAGTCGGACGCGCCGACCCGGGACACCGACAGCGCCTCGGCGAACGCGGCGGCCAGCGCGCTCTCCGCGGCTCCGGACGCCTCGCGGCTGCCGGTCGGTGCGACCTCGGGATCGGGCAGGGCGCGCCGGTCCACCTTGCCGTTCGCGTTGAGCGGCAGCGCCGGCAGCACCATGACGACGGCCGGGACCATGAAGTCCGGCAAGGTCTCGCCCAGGCTGTCGCGGACCTCGGCCGGCTCCGGGGTGCGGCCGTCACCGCCCACCACGTACGCCACCAGGCGCCGGACCCCCGGGGCCGTCTCCTGGGCCGTCACGTACGCCTGGGACACCTCCGGCAGCCGGCAGAGCGCGGCCTCGACCTCGCCCAGTTCGATCCGGAAGCCGCGGATCTTCACCTGTTGGTCGCCGCGACCGACGTACTCGATCACTCCGTCCCCACGCCAGCGGACGATGTCCCCGGTGCGGTACATCCTCGAACCCGGCGGGCCGAACGGCGAGGCGACGAACCGCTCGGCGGACAGCGCCGGCTCGTTCAGGTAGCCACGGGCGGTCGCCCAGCCGGCGAGGTACAGCTCGCCCGAGACGTTGGCGGGCACCGGCTGCAGATCCGGGCCGAGCACGTACGCTTGGGTGGCGTCGAGCGGCGACCCGATCGGCGGCACACCGTCGACCCGGTCCACCACCATGAGCGTGGCGAACGTGGTGGTCTCGGTGGGGCCGTACGCGTGGAGCAGCTTCGTGCCCGGGCAGACCTCGCGGACCAGACGCATCGCCTCGGCCGAGGCGGTCTCACCGCCCGTAAGCACCGTTCGCAGGCCGGCGAACGCGGACGCCCGGGTGCGGGCGATCAGGTTGAACAACGCGGTGGTGAGGAAGGCAGAGGTCACGCCGTGCGTCTCGACCAGGCGGGCGACCTCGTCGGTGGTCAGCTGGCCGGGCGGAGCCACCACGGTCCGGCCACCGGTGAGCAGCGGCACCCAGATTTCGTACGTCGAGGCGTCGAAGGCGTGCGCGGAGTGCATGAGTATCCGCTCGTGGTCCCCGTCCCGCCAGCGGCCGTGCGACGCGAACGCGAGCACGTTGCCGTGGGTGATCGCGACGCCCTTGGGCCGGCCGGTGGACCCGGAGGTGTACATGATGTACGCCAGTCGATCGGGACCGCCGTCCCACGAGGGGGCCACGGCCGGCGCCAGCGCGTCCAGGTCCGCTGCCGACAGCGGAAGCACCTCGAGCGGGTGGTCCGCCGGCGCGTCGGTGAGCAGCAGCCGCACCTCGGCGTCCGCCAGCATCGCCTGCTGTCTCGGGGCGGGATCGGTGGGCCGCAGCGGCAGGTACACGCCGCCGGCCTTGACGATCGCCAGGGTCGCCAGCACGACCAGCGCCGACCGCTCGGCCAGGATCGCCACCGGCTCCTCGGCCCGGATCCCCCGGCTCCGCAGGCGCCCGGCAAGAGCGTTGGTGGCGGCGTCCAGTTGCCCGTAGGTGATCTCCCGGCTCCCGTCAACGACCGCGATCGCGTCCGGGGTCCGCGCCGCCTGCCGCGCGAAGGCGGCGGCGAGGTCACCCTCCGGCTCGGCCACCGAGGCGCCGTTCCACTCGGTCAGCATCCGTTGCCGCTCGTCCGCGGTGACCAGCTCGAAACCGCCGAGCGCCGCGTCCGGCTCGGCCGAGACCGCCCGAAGGAACCGCGAATAGAGGCGCTGGATCGTGATGAGGTCGTCACGTGAGTAGCGATCGTGGTTGGCGTCCACGTCGAGTCGCCAGCCGCTGCCGTCGCCCCGGTCGTAGAAGCAGAGAGACAGGTCGTCGACGGGCCCGAGGGTGAGGTTGTGCGTGACCGTCGTTAGTCCGGCGAGGGTCACCTGGTAGTCGAACGCCATCACGTTGACGACCGTGCCCCAGCCGGTGGTCGCCGCGCCGCTGCGCTCGGGCTGCCAGTCCTCGAACCGGCAGCGCTGGTGCTTCAACGCCTGGCGCAGCGCACCTGAGACCCGCGGCATCAGATCCCGCAGGGTGTCCCCCGGGTTCACCTCGACACGCAGCGGAACGACGTTGGAGGCCATGTTCGGCGTGGCGCGCAGCAGCTTGGTGGTCCGGCCGGTGACCGGGAAGCCGAGCACGATGTCGGTGCGCCCGGTGCAGCGGTGCAGGAAGGCGGCCGTGGCCGCCACCACCAGGACCGGCCAGAGAGTACGCAGTTCGCGGGCCACCCCGGCGATCGTGCCGGTCTGCGTGGCGGGGATGTGTTCGGATCGGCGGATGTGCACGGTGCCCGGATCGGGGGCGACCGGGCCACGGACGGCCCAGTGGTCGCTGAGCCTGACCGGGCTGGCCGTGGCCGCATGCTCCGTCCAGAACCGCAGGTCCTCCTGGAAGTCCGGGCCCACCCGATACTCGGCGTCGGCCACCAGCGTCTCCGCCAGCGGCGCAGCGACCGCCGGCGCGTCGGCGACCGGCTCGCCGGTCACGATCTCGGTGTAGTAAGCGCCGATCTTGCGGAGCAGCAACGCGGCGGCGTAGCCGTCGCAGGCGATGTGGTGTCCGCGCCCGTAGTACCAGAAACGCCGGTCGTCGACCCGCAGCAGCGCGAACGTGAACAGGCCACCGGCCTCGAGGTGGACGGGTCGTTCCAGGTCCTCCCGGATCCAACGGTGGGCCGCCGCCTCGGGTTCGGCCTCGGCCCGGAAGTCGACCCGGGTGATCCGGGCCGGCGCGTCGTCGATGATCTGGCAGAGTTCACCGCGGTCGTCGCGGCGGACGGCGATCACTCTGAAGGTCGGCGCCTCCTCCAGGACCCGGGACCAGGCCTGCTCGAAGGCGTCCTGGTCGAGGTCACCGTTCACCTCGGTGTACTCGGCCACGTTGTAGGCGTGACCGCTCGGGTCGAGTTCGTGCCCGAGCCAGATGCCCTTCTGGCCGGCCGACAACGGTAACTGCATAGATGTCTCATCTCATGACAGTGGAGCCCTGGGTACGGGGGCGATCCGCAGGGCTCCACTGTGTCCATGAGGCCTATATTTTTGGTGTCAGCCGACCTCGCGCATCATCTTCTCCATCGCCGCGGTCGCCTCCCGGACGTGGCTGAGTTCGGCGACCGTACGCCGCTGCAGCTCGGCGTTCTCCTCCAGCAGGCGCGCGCACTTCTCGGCGAGCTCCTGGTACTGCTTCTCCCGTGCCGCAGCCAGGCGTGCCCGCCACGTGGCGGCGACCTGCCACACGATCACGATGAGAACGACGAAGATGCCGGCTGCAGCCAGTACGCCCACCCAGTCGTCGCTCGTGGAACCCACCGCACTCACCCTCGCCCTCACTGCTCTGCGTCGTCTTCGCCGCGCCGGTCATCGGTCAGCGTCTTCACCGCTTCCGCCACCGTCTGCGGTGTCAGGTGCAGTGCGAACGGCGTGACCTCGAAGAACTTCATCGCCTTACCACCCGCGGACAGCTCGAGACTTCCCTCGATGAGCCCCGCGGCCTCCAGCCGGGCGAGGTGCATGTGCAGCAGCGGCCGGCTCATGCCCAATCGCACAGCCAGCCGACTGACGTAGTCCCGCTCGCTGGAGAGCATCCCCACGATCCTGAGACGGTGTTGATTGTTCAGCGCCGTCAACATCTTGAGCAGGTCATCACCTGTGACATCCATCCGCGTGACCTCTTTCCGGCGCACGCAAAGCTTCGCACACCCGCCGAGAGTGCGTCAACAAGTTCTGACAGGTGTTAGTAATCGCTGAGCCTGCCGGTCAGTAGCCGCCCCACCGCGTCACGACCGACTCCCGCTCGGCGGCGGTGAGCAGGTCGATCTCTCCGACCACCAGATCGGGGCCGGCGGCCAGGCTCGCCAACGCCAGCACCATCCGGTCCAGGTGCGCCTCGGCCTCGGCGCTCGTGACCAGGTCGGGCCGGTACCCGAGGCGCACGGTGAGCCCGTCGTCCGCCCCGGGGACCGCGACCAGCCGCAACGGGTAGTGCGTGGCGTCGTCGAGGCCCAGACCGGTGACCCGGATGCCAGCGCCGTCCGGCACGGAGAGCGACTCCAGGTCGAAGGGATAGTTGACCAGCATCGTCGTGGTGTCGAAGAGCTGCGTGCAGCCGGTCAGCCGGTGGATCCGCCCCAACCCGAGGTGCTGGTGGTCGAATAGCTCGGTCTGCTCGGCCTGCAACCCCGCCAGGGCCTGCCCGAGGGACTGCCCAAGGTCGAGCCGCACCCGTACCGGCACGGTGTTCACGAACAGCCCGACCATCCGGTCGGCGCCGGGCAGGTCCGCGGGCCGTCCCGACACGGTCGTGCCGAACACCACGTCGTCCCGGCCCGCGGCCCGCGCCAGCACCATCGCCCAGGCGAACTCGACCGCGGTGTTGAGCGTGACACCCAGCGGGCGTAGCGCGTCGAGCAGTCGGCGTACGACGTCACCGGGCAGGTCGCGGCCGAGCTGGCGCTGAGCCGTCCCGGCCGCACCCGGCTTCTCCGGCGCGATCAGCAACGGGCCGGGCAGGCCGCGCAGGTTGTCGGCCCAGGCCCGTTCCGCGACGTCCGTGTCCCGGGCGGCCAGCCACTCGACGTGCGCGCGATGCGAGGGCGCGGCGGCTCCCGTGTACGCCCCCGGATCCGCCCACAGCTCCCGCAGCTCCCGCACCAGGATCGGCAGCGACCAACCGTCGAACGCGATGTGGTGGCCGGTGATCACCAGCCGCCACGCGTCCGGCCCGAGCCGCAGCAGCGCCAGCCTCAGTAGCGGCGGGCGGTCCAGATCGAAGGTGCCACGCTCGGCGGCGACCAAGCGGTCGGCGGCGGCCGCCCGCTCGTCGCCGGGCAGCGCGCTGAGGTCCGCCTCCCGCCAGCGCGGCACACCACCGGACCGTACGATCTGGACCGCGGCGCCACGGTCGAGCTGATGGAAGCCCGTACGCAGCGCGGAATGGCGTTCGACCAGCCGCTGACCGGCCGCCCGGATCGATGCCGGGTCCACGTTCCCGGAAAGATCGAGCCGCACCTGCGTGGTGTAGACGTCGGAGGTGCCGCCGTCGCGGGCCTCCGCGGCGTGGAACAGGAAACCCTCCTGCAGCGGGCTCATCGTCATGACGTCGGCCAGATCCGGCACGAGCGACTCCAGCCGCTCGACCTCCGCCTGGGACAGCGCCGCCAGCGGCAGGTCGGACGGGGTGCGCCCGCCCACGACGTCCGGGCCGGCCAACCCGGCGAGGCCGACCAGTTCGTCCCGCCATCGCCCGGCCGGCGCGGCGCCCCCGCCTGCGGTGATCCACAGAGCGTGCAGGATGGTCCCCCGCTCGGTCGGGCGGGCCTGGACGTGCACCTCGGCACGGTAGCCGAGCGGCATGCCCGGGTCGGTCCCCGGCGGAAGCGCCTCGGTGGTCACCACCGGCCAGGCCCCGGCGACCGATCCGCCGACGTCGCCGAGATAGTTGAACAGGACCGACGGCGTACCGAGTGCGGCGAGTTGCGGGCGCAACGCCCCGTACGAGGCACCGTCCCGCGGCGCCTCGCGCAGCTGCTCCTTCACCCGCAGCACGGCGGCCCGGAGGTCGGTGCCCGCACCCCGCACCCGGACCGGGTGCACGCTGGTCAGCCAGCCCACCGTGCGGGACAGGTCGACGTCGGCGTGGCGGCCGTGGCCCTCCACGTCGATCAACGCCGTGTCCTCGGTCAGCACCCGGGAGAGCGCGGTGATCAGCAGGTCGTCGAGCCGGGCATGGAACTTCCCGGCCACCCGCTCCAGCCGCTCGACCACGTCCGCCGGCACGGTGATCTCGTCATGCCGCGCATCGCCGGCCACGCCGTGGGCGGCGCCGGGCTCACCGCCGGCGAGCACCGATCGCCAGTACGGCAGCTCGTCGCGCCACTTTCCCGCCGACGCCTGGTGGGCCTGACGCAGCGCCCAGGTGCGGTACGAGACCGGCACCGGTTCCAGCGTGGGGACCGAGCCCCGGCTCCGCGCGGTGACCGCCGCGGCCAGGTCGGGCAGCAGCACCCGCCAGGAGACCGCGTCGACGACCAGGTGGTGCGCGCAGAGCACGAGCCGGTCGTCGACGGCGCGGACGGCCAGGAAGTTGATCCCCCGTGCCGGGTCGAGACGGCGCCGGGCGGATTCTGCGGCGGCGTACGCGGACCCGTCCTCGGGCGTGGGAAGCAGGATGTCCGCGTCCCCCGACGGCGGGATCTCGAAGCCACCGTCCCCGGCCAGCAGCCGGGCCCGCAGCACGTGGTGGTGGTTCACCACGTCGCGCAGCGCGGCGGCGAGCACCAGGTCGTCGGTGCCGGGCGGCATCTCGACCACCACCGCCTGGTGGAAGCCGCGGATCTCGCCGCCGCGGGCGAGCAGGGCCGACCCGATCGGAGGCAGGGGCGCGCGCCCGATCGCGTCGGCCACGGTCTCGGCCACCGCGCCGTCGACCGGCCGGGCGATCGCCGCCAGAGCCGCCGCGGTGCGCAGCCGGAACACGTCCTTGGCGGTGACCGTCCAGCCGGCACGCCGGGCCAGCGACACCACCCGCATCGCGAGGATGCTGTCGCCGCCCAGGTCGAAGAAGCTGTCGCCGACCCCGGCCCGGTCCTGCCCGAGCGCAGTCGCGAACGCGTCCGCGAACGCCGCCTCGGCCGCCGACGTGGGTGCGTCGCCCTTCCCGCGCCCGGGGCGAGGCAGCTCCGGCGCCGGCAGCGCAGCCCGGTCGACCTTACCGTTCGGGGTGACCGGGAACGCGTCGAGCAGGACCACCGCGGACGGGACCATGTGCTCCGGCAACGCGGCGGCCACCGACGCCAGCAGGTCCGCTGGGACAAGGGTGCTTCCGGGGTCGGGGATCACGTACGCGACGAGCCGCTGAATGCCGGGCCGGTCCTCGCGCACCAGCACCAGTGATTGGGAAACTCCGGGGCAGGTGGCGAACGCCGCCTCGATCTCGCCCGGTTCGATCCGCTGCCCGTGCAGCTTGACCTGGTGATCGCTGCGGCCGAGGTACTCGAGCACGCCGTCGGACCGCCAGCGGACCAGGTCGCCGGTGCGGTACATGCGCTCGCCGGGGGCGCCGTACGGGCAGGCGACGAACCTCTCGGCAGTCAGCCCGGCCCGGCCGACATAGCCGTGTGCGAGACCGGCGCCGGCCAGGTAGAGCTCGCCGACCACGCCGGGCGGAACCGGACGCAGCCGCCGGTCCAGCGCATAGACCCGGATGTTGGCGATCGGCACCCCGATCGGCACGGTGACCGCACCCGGCTCGTCCCGGCATTCCCACGCGGTGACGTCCACCGAGGCCTCGGTCGGGCCGTACAGATTGTGCAACTCCACGCCGGGCAGCAGTTCGAAGAACCGCCGCTCGAGGTCGACCGGCAACGCCTCACCGCTGCAGACGACCCGGCGCAGCCCGGTGCAGGTCGCCACCGCCGGTTCGCGGAGGAACTCGCCCAGCATCGAGGGCACGAAGTGGATCGTGGTGATCTGCTCCTCGCGGACCAGCGCGGCGAGGTAGGCGGGTTCGCGGTGGCCGTCCGGGCGAGCGATGACCAGTGTGGCACCGACCAGGCAGGGCCAGAAAAACTCCCAGACCGACACGTCGAAGCCGGCCGGGGTCTTCTGGGCGACGCGCTCGCCGGGGCGCAGGCCGTACCGGTCCTGCATCCACCGCAGGCGGTTGACGATGCCGCGGTGCGGGATCGCCACGCCCTTCGGGCGGCCGGTCGAGCCGGAGGTGAAGATCACGTAGGCGGTGTCGTCCGTGGTCGCGGGCCGCCGCTCGGCCGTGGTCAGCCGGTGGGCGGGCACCTCGCTCAGGTCGAGCGAGTCCAGCCGCAGCGCCGGGCCGGGCAGATCGTCGCCCTCGGTGAGGACGCAGACCGGGTCGGCGTCCTCGATCAGCTGAGCGATCCGGGCGGCCGGGTACTCGGGGTCGACCGGCAGATAGGCGGCGCCGGTCTTGAGCACCGCGTACAGGGCGATTACCAGGTCGAACGACCGGGGCAGCGCGACACCGACCAGCCGGCCGGGTCCGGCCCCCTCGGCGAGCAGCCGCCGGGCCAGCCGGTTCGCCCGCCCGTCGAGCTCACGGTAGGTGAGGCCGGCGCCCTCGAAGCGCAGCGCGGGCGCGTCCGGCGTACGGTCGACCTGCGCCTCGAACATCGAGATCAGCGTGCCGTCGGGCACCTCGCCGGCGGTGTCGTTCCAGCGGTGCAGGACGTCGGCGCGCTCGTCCGCGCCGAGCAGGTCCAGGTCGTTGACGGCGACGTCCGGGTCGGACGCCACCGCGGCCAGCACGCGACCGAGCCGGTCGAGCAGGGATGCCGCCTCGCGCTCGGGGATCACGTCGGGGCGGTGGCCCAGCCGCAGCTCCAGACCGTCGCCGGCGGTGACGGCCAGACGGAGCGGGTAGTGGGTGGAGTCCTCGATGTGGACGCCGGTGATCCGCACACCCGCCGCGCCGAGTGGGCCGGTGACCGCCTGGTGGTCGAGCGGGAAGTTCTGGAACACCGTCGTGGTGTCGAACAGCGCCGGGTGCCCGGCAGCGCGCTGCACGGCGGCCAGCGGGGTGTGGTGGTGCTCGATCAGATCAGCCTGCTCGGCCTGAAGCCGGACGAGGCAGGCCACGGCGGTCTCGTCGCCGTGCAGTCGCATCCGCACCGGCACGGTGTTGAGCAGGAGGCCGATGATCCGGTCGGCGCCGGCGAGCGCCGGGGGGCGGCCGGACACGGTCGTACCGAAGATGACGTCGTCCGTGTTCAGCATGCGGGACAGCAGCACACCCCAGCCGAACTGGACCACGGTGCCGAGGGTGTAGCCGTGGCGGCGGCCCTGTTCGGCGAGCCGGTCGGCAACCTCCGCGGGTAGCACGACGCGGACCTCGCGCTGCAGCACCGCGGGAAGGCTCGCGGCGTGCGGCGCGTACAGGGTCGGCGCCTCGAGCCCGGCGAGCGCCGCGGTCCACGCCTTCTCGGCGGGCGCGGTCGGCTGGGCGCGCAGCCAGGCGAGGAAGTCGCGGAACTGGGGTGCTGGCGGCAGCGCCCCGGACGGGCCGGCGGCGTAGCCGGTGAAGAGCTCGCCGAGGGCTACCGGCACCGACCAGCCGTCCCAGATCAGGTGGTGCACGGTGAGGACGAGCCGGTGCCGGCCGGGAGCGAGCCGGAGCAGGGTGAAGCGCAGCAGCGGTGGCCGGTGCGGCGCGAACCCGGCGGCCCGTTCGGCGTCGGCGATCCGGGTCGCCTCGTCCTCTCGGGCCGCCGGCGGCGCCCCGGTCAGATCGTGCTCGCTCCACGCCGCCGGAACCTCGCGGTGGATCAGCTGCACCGGACGCTTGAGTCCACGGTGGTGGAACGCCGCGCGCAACGCGCCGTGCCGGGCGATCAGCTGGCCGGCGGCCGACCGCAGTCGGGCGGCGTCGAGCTCGCCGGCCAGGTCGAGCCGGAGCTGGGTGGTGTAGACGTCGATCCCGCCCTGCCCGGCCCCGTCGCCCTGGTCCTGGACCGCGTGCAGCAGGAGGCCCTCCTGCAGTGGGGTGAGCGGCAGGGCCGCCTCGATGCCGTCGGGAAGCCGCGGTGCGCCTGTCACTTCGGCTGCTCGCGCGGGCGGCGGCGCAGGTCGGTCCAGTTCCGCTCGACGTACCGGACGCACTCGGCGCGCTCGGACTCGGCCAGCGCGACCGTCCAGCCGGCAGGCACCGCGACCGCAGCCGGCCACAGCGAGTGCTGGCCCTGGTCGTTGGTGAGTACCAGGAATCGCCCGTCCGCGTCGTCGAACGGGTTGCCGCTCATCGCTGCCCCCCGGTGTTCTCGCGCACGGGCAGGTCGGCGGCGAGCTTCTCGGCGATCAGCAGCGCGAGCACGGCCGGCGCGGTCTCCAGGTAGAAGTGTCCGCCCGGTACGGTGCGGGTGTCGCATCCGGCAACCGTGTGCCGACGCCATTCCCGGGCGTGGTCCACCGTGAACGAGGGGTCACTGTCCCCGGCGATGACCGTGATCGGGCAGGTCAGCGGGGCGCCTGTGGTGTACCGGTAGTCGGCGACCAGCCGGAAGTCGCCGTGCAGGATCGGCATCGCGAGCTCGCGCACCCCGGCGTCGGCCAGCATCCGGGCGCCGACGCCGCCGAGCGAGTCGACGTAGCGCAGCAACGACTCGTCGTCCGGGAAGCGCAGCGCCTGGCTGTTGTCGTGGTGCGGGGCGCGGCGAGCGGAGGCGAACAGGTGCCGCAGGGCGTTCGGGCGCCTGGCGCGCAGGCGCCGGGCCACCTCGAACGCGACGGTGGCGCCCATACTGTGCCCGAGGAACGCGGCGGGCCGGTCCAGGCGCTCCAGCATCGCGCCGGTGATCTCGTCGACCAGCTCGGCCATCGTCCGAGGCAGCGGTTCGCCGTAGCGGTCCTGTCGGCCCGGGTATTGCACCGCGACCAGCTCGATGTCCTCCTGAAGCAGCACCGCCAGCTGGTGGAAAGCGCTGGCGGCACCGCCCGCGTGCGGGAAACAGAAGAGCGTGAGCCGTGCGGCGGGTCGAGGCGCGATCACCCGGAAGCAGTCACGCGCCGCCATGTGCTTGGCAACAGTCATGAGCGTGGAGACTCTCTGCTCGTGGCCGACGAACGGCCCGGTCCCGGACGGCGGCAACCGTCCGAGACCGCACTGTGCCTCGCGGGTCTATATTTCTTGTGTCCTCCGCCGGGTCAGCTGGCGACGGTGACGTCGCCGCCGCCGGACCTCGCCCTGATCTTGTGAGCGGAACCGGGGACGGCCTGTACCGAGACCGTACGGTCACCGCCCTCGGTGCTCGCGTCCACCTCGTACGGCCCGGACGGCACCTTGATCTTCACGTTACCGCCCTCGCTGGTCACGTCGACCAGGTCGGCAGCGGTGGCGTACTGCAGGTCGATGTCGCCACCGGCGGTGGTGACCGTGGTGTCCGCGCCGAGCCCACGGCCGGTAATGTCACCGCCGTCGGTCTTGATCTTCACGACGGTGCCCTCGGGCAACTCGATCTTGTAGTCGACGTGGCAGTTGTCCTTGCCGCAGCCGTTGTCGACCAAGTTGAGCGTGCTGCCGTTCACGTCGTGGGACGTCTTCGGCTTGGTGTCGGAGTAGCGCAGGTCCTCGGTGACCTTGACCGAGCCGGAGTCCGAGGCGGTGAGCGTCACGTTGCCGCCACGACCGGTCAGGGACAGGGTGCTGACCTTGTCGCTGATGTCGTACGTGTTCCCGGCGCTGTTGTCGGATCCTCCGGCCGGATCGCACCCCGCGACGAGCATCGCGCACGTCGCGATCGCCAGCGCGCTCACGCCTGCCTTCGTCGGGATTCTCATCGATTTTCACTCCTCGTGGTCGTGGTGGACGCCGCGTGGCTCAGGGATTCGGCATCGTTGTCGTTCTCGTCGGAAGCGGCGCGGACGGGCACGGCGACGGACTCGGTGGCGGTGTCGGACGCGGGCGCCGTGGCGGGTCGCCCACGCAGGCTCCAGGCCCGGTCGCCGAGCAGCGACAGCGCCGCCGGAAGCAGCACGCCCCGGACGATCGTCGCGTCGATGAGGATCGCGACCGCCATGCCGACACCGAGCATCTTGTACTCGATGCCGGAGAGCGTCGCGAACATCGCGAAGACCGCGATCATGACGACGGCCGCACTGGTCACCACCCCGGCGCTGCTGCCGACGCCGCGGACGACCGCCTCCCGGGCGGACTCGCCCCGGGCCCAGCGCTCCCGGACCCGGCTGAGGATGAAGACGTGGTAGTCCATGCTCAGGCCGAACAGGATCACGAACATGAACAACGGCAGCCAGTTGACCACGCCGCCGAAGGACGAGAAGCCCAGCAGGTCGGCGAAGTCACCGTTCTGGAAGCCGAGGACGACGATGCCCATCGCCGCACCGATGGCGAGCAGGTTGAGCACCATCGAGACCGCGGCCACCAGCAGTGCCCGGAACGCGATGACCAGCACCACGAACGCCAGCACCAGGACGAAGCCGATCACCCAGGCGGTACGCGCCTTGAGCACCTCGGCGAAGTCGTGCAGACCCGCGGTGCGGCCACCGACGGCGTACTCGAGGTCGGGCGTGTTCGCGAACGCCTCGGGCAGGACGTCCTCACGCAGCGTCCGCAGGGCCTCGACCGAGGTGTCGTCGGTGCCGCTACCGGCCAGCGGGACCTTGATGCTGAGCACATCGCCGACCGGCGAGGCCGAGATCTGGTCGCCGAGCAGGTCGCTCGCGGCGGCCTCGCGGCGCAGCTCCGCGACGGCCCGCTCGGCGGCGCCGGTGGTGGCACCGGTGCCCCAGACCACCACCTGGGCTGGGTCCGCGCCGCCGGGGAACGCCTGCTGCAGCCGGACCCCGGCGTCGACCGCCGGAATGCTGCGCGGCAGCGAGTCGAGCTGCCCGGGCTCACTGAGCTTCATCCCGAACGCGGGCAGGGCGAGCCCGACCAGCGCGAGTAGCGCGATGCCGCCGAACACGATCGGGTGGCGGGACACCGCGCCGGCGATCGCCGACCAGCCGCGGGAACTGGTCGCAGTGGTGCGGGAGCGGCCCAGAAAGGGGACGCGTAGCGCGTCCACCTTGCGGCCGAGCAGGCTCAGCAGGGCCGGCAGGACGGTGACCGAGCCGAGCACCGCCAGGCTCACCACGATGATCGTGCCGATGGCCATCCCGTTGAAGGTGTCGACCTGGGCGAGGAACAGGCCGGCCAGCGACAGGATCACGGTGATACCGGAGACGACGACGGCATGCCCGGAAGTCCGGGCGCTGATCTTCAGCGCCTCACTCGCGTCCTTGCCGGCGGCCCGCTCCTCCCGCTCGCGGCGTAGGTAGAAAAGCGAGTAGTCCACGCCGACCGCCATACCGATCAGCAGCACCACCGAGGACACCGTGCTGTTGGCCGGGACGACCGTGCCGACCAGGCCGAGGAACCCGAGCCCGGCGAACACCGCGGTGGCGGCGAGGAACACCGGAACCGCGGCGGCGACCAGCGCGCCGAAGACGAGGATCAGGATGATCAGCGTCACCGGCAGCGACAGTTGCTCGGCGCGGGCCAGGTCGTCGTCGGCGGCCTTGTCGATCGCGGAGGTCAGCGAGATGTCACCAGCCATCGCGAATCGGACGCCGGGGTGCGCATCCTGGACCGCGCCGAGCTCCTTCTTGATCTCGGCGAAGTGCTTGTCGGCTTCTGCCCCGGGGCCCGGGATCGTGAAGCTGACCAGTCCGGACCTGCCGTCCGTGGAGACCAGCGCCGCCCGCGTCCGCTCGTCGTCCAGCGGGGTCACGATGTCGGTGGTGGCTCCGGGCAGCGCCTTGAGCCGGCCGCTCAGGTCTCTGGCGGCGTTCTCCAGGTCGGGAGTGCCGAGGAACGGCCGGTCCCGGTTCTGCGCCTCGATGAGCACGTTCTCGGTGTAGGAGGAGGTCACCTTCTGCGCCCGGATCATGCTCTGCGCCTTGCCGGCCTCGCCGGCGTCAGTGGTCTTGGCGCCCGAGCCCGCCACGTCGCCGAGCAGCACCGCCGCGGCCACCAAGAGGATCCAGCCGACGATGACCTTCTTGGGATTGCGGCTGGACCAGCCCACTATCCGCTCCATCATGGGCCCCTTCGTCGGCGCCGGCGATGCCTTCCCTGGCATGACTGTCCTTCCTGGATGACCGAAGAGGAGGTGCTCATCTCATTGGGGCGGAGCGGCTCAATCCAGCTCGCGCATCATGAGTTCCATCGAGGTCACGGACTGGCGCACGCCGGTCAGCTCGTTCGCCACCCGCTGGCGCAGGTCCTCGTGCTCGAGGAGCAGCTCGGCATACTTTTGGTTGAGTTCGCGGTAACGGTCGTCGTCCCGTTGCGCGACGATGCGGGCCCGCCAGGTGGCGGCGAGCTGGGTGATGACCAGGACCAGGACCAGGATGATGCCGGCCACCGCCAGCAGGCCGGTGAGGTCGTCGCCGGGGTTCATCGACCCTCCTCCTTCTCCGGTTCGCTCTCGTCGCGGGAGCCCACCGCACGAGCCACGACCGGCGGACTCAGCACTAGGTCGAACGGCACCAGCTCGAAGTACTTCATGGCCTTGCCGTCCTCCCCCAGTTCGAGCGTTCCGACGATCAGCCCGGCGGTCTCCAGCCGTTGCAGGTGCATGTGGAGAAGCGGCCGGCTGATGCCCACCTCGCGAGCCAACCGACTGACGTAGTCGCGCCCCTCGGCCAGCCGCGCCACGATGCGCATCCGGTGTGGATTTCCGAGCGCCGAGAGCACTCCCAGCAAGCTCACCTCGGTCAGAGGTGACCCGTCCATCAGCAAGGCCCCTTTATGTGTAAGAAGAACTTTACAGGTGACCCACCCACCTGTCAAATAAAACTGACATGTGTCCACCTCACTCGACGGGTGGACGCCGGATCGACGGGACACAGACCGCCAGTAAGGCCAACGATCCCATGCCGGCGGCTGTAATCAGCGCCGCCCGCGACGTCCCGGCGGCGGTCAGCAGGACTCCGCCGAGCAGGGCGCCCATCGAGTTCAGACCGGAGCCGATCAGCACGACCACGCTGGTCACCCGGCCCTGCATCGCGTCCGGGGTCACCCGGATCTGGTACGTCGCGGCGGTCACGTTGAGCAGTGCGCCCAGTGCCGCCATGCCGCCCATCAGCGCGCCGAGCCCGACCGGCAGCGTCGTGACCGAGACCAGCAGGATCAGCACGGACCACAGCGCCAGCACGCCGATCAGGATCGCCTGCACCGGCACCCTCCGCATGATCCGCGACGCGGTGAACGCACCGAGCAGCCCGCCCGCGCCGCCGAGCAGCCCAATCACACCGACCATGTACGGCGGATATCCGCCCTGCTTGACGATCACCACCAGGGTCAGGCCGATCACCTGGAAGGCCAGGTTGCTGCCGCCGAGCAGCAGAATCGCCGAGCGCATGAACCGGTGCCGCCACACCCACGCGAAACCCTCGGCGATCTCGGTGGTCAGCATCCGCCGCGGCCCCGTCCGCTCGTCCTGCAGGTTCCTGCGCACGGTCAGCAGGGTCACGAAGGCCACCGCGTGGGTCAGCATCGCGAAGCTGAACGGCAGCCACCGCAACACCGAGTACAACGCGCTCCCGGTCGGTTGTCCGATCAACCCGGTCGCCTGCCCGCGCACCTCGTTCTGGGACAGGGCGGCGCCGAGGTGTGCGGGATGGACGACGTGCCGCACCGAGGCCCGCTCCGCGAGCCGGTAGACGATCACGGCGCTGCCCTCCAGGAAGGCGACCGCCATGACGTGCGGCAGCCACAGCTCATCGAGCAGCAACGCGACGGCCAGGCTGGCCATGCTGGACAGCCCGACCACGTCGCAGGCGAGCATCGTGCGGCGGCGGTTCCACCGGTCGACGAGCGCGCCGGCCGGCAGCACGAACAGCAGTTGGGGCAGCAGCGTGGCGAACGCGATCAACGCGGCATCGGCCGGGGTGCCGCCGCCCCAGATGATCAGCAACGGGTACGCGGCGACCGCGACCCTGGTGCCGAGCAGCGAGGCGCCGGCCCCCACCAAGAGCATCCGGAAGTCCCGGTTGCGACGCAGCGGGGCTACCGGGGCCGACGTCTCGGTGTCCGAAGGGATCTGCGAGGTGGATGTCATCAACACGCTCCTGGCACGGGGATCACCGGCCGCGGGCGAGCCGACCGGCCGTGGACGGTGTTCTAGCGAAGGTCGGAGCGCAGCCGCGCGACGACGGTCTTGAGCACCTGCTCCCCTGCCTGGCCGTTGGTCATCACGCAGAGCCCGCCGCCGGACCCGAGCGAGATCACCGACAGCCCGTGGTAGCCGGTCGGCGTGCCGCCGTGGCCGAACTCGGTGTCGGTGGCGACCGCGTCGACGACCGTGCCGAGGCCGTACAGGCTGTCCTCGTACGGTGTGATCATCATGGCCGCGGTGTCCTGCCGCAGCAGGGCGAACGGCCGGCCCAGCGCGGCCCGCCGCAGTTCGGTCGCCACCTTCGTCAGATCGGCCGGCGTCGACCACAGCCCGGCCGCGGCGGCGTCCGGGCGGACCCGCCAGCCGCCCTCGATCGGTTGTCCGTCGGCGTCGTGGCCCTGCGCGACCGGGTGGGCAGCCCGCGTCGGGTGGTCCTGGTCGAAGCTGCTGTCCGCCATGTTCAGCGGGTCCAGCACCAACCGGCGCATCAACGCGTCGAACGGTTCACCGGTGACGTCGGTCAGCACCTGCTGCACGACGACGTAGTGGACATTGGCCTTGCGGAAGCTGGCACCGGCCGCACCGATCCGGGTGACCGCCGGCACCGCCGGATCGGCCGCCCCGGTGAGCAGGTCGGTGAGCGACGGCACCGGGCCACCCGGCACGAAGCCGCCGCCCGGCGTGGACGACAGCCCGGACCGGTGCGCCAGCAGGTGCCGCAGGGTGACCGGAGCACCCCCGGTCGGCACCTGCCATCCGGTCAGGTAGCGGTTCACGTCCTCGTCGAGGTCGAGGATCCCCTCGTCGACGAGGCGCAGCACGGCCAGCGCGGTGAGGTGCTTGCTGAGCGAGCCGGCCTGGAACGGCGTACGCCCGGTGACCGGCGTGCCCGCCGCGGCCTGTCCGAACGTCTCCACCTCGACGAGTTCCCCGGCGGCGATGACCGCGACACTCAGGCCCGGCACCCGGTACCGCTCCATGGCCTCCTGCCAGTCCTGGCGGGACACCACACCGGGTGCGGCGGCCGGCAGGGTGGCCTTCGCGGCGGCGTCGATCGCGAGCTGGGCGCCGACCGCCTCGGCCAACGCGGACAGCGTCTGGTGCTGGTACATCATGAACAGCGACAGTGGGAGGCCTCTGCGCTGTGCCGCCGCGACGGCCTTGATCACCAGGATCGAGTGGCCGCCGAGCGCGAGGAAGCCGTCGCCGCGGCCGACTCGCTCGACCCCGAGCAGTTCGGCGAAGATCTCGGCCAGGGCCTGCTCGATCCCGGTCGAGGGCGGCTCGAAGGTCTCGGCGGCCGGGGGCGACGGCAGGGCGCGGCGGTCGAGTTTGCCGTTGGCGGTCAACGGCATCGCGTCGAGCACCACGAACACGGCCGGGACCATGTACTCCGGCAGACGCCCCGCGCAGAACGCCCGCACCTCGGCATCGACGAAACCCGCACCCACGACATACCCGATCAACCGACCCTCGACCAGCAACACCCGCGCCTCAGCCACCGACGGATGCTCATTCAGCACCGCCTCAACCTCACCGATCTCCACCCGATAACCACGAATCTTGACCTGATCATCAGAACGACCCAGATACTCGAGCACCCCGTCGCCACGCCACCGAACCACATCCCCCGACCGATACAAACGAGAAC
Source organism: Micromonospora sp. ATLC20 (assembly GCF_057196585.1). Lineage (NCBI taxonomy): Bacteria > Bacillati > Actinomycetota > Actinomycetes > Micromonosporales > Micromonosporaceae > Micromonospora > Micromonospora sp. ATLC20. The sequence goes on along the minus strand of NZ_JBXUOV010000011.1, from coordinate 10,962 downwards.
CCGCCGGACCATACGGATCAGGAACGAACCGCCGCGCCGTCAACCCCGGCGAATCCACATAGCCACGAGCGACACCCACACCACCCACGAACAGCTCACCCACAGCCCCCACCGGAACCTGATTCAACCGCCCATCCAAAACCCGCACCACCATCCCGGGCAACGGCACACCGATCGGAACCACACCCGAACCACAATCAGCAGGAACCCGATACACAGAAGTACCCACCGACGCCTCAGTCGGGCCATACTCATTCACCAGACGACCCGAACCCGAATAACGACTTGCCAACACACCCGGCAACGCCTCACCAGCCACCACCAACACCCCAGCCAGATCACGCACCTGATCCACAGACAACTGCTGCGACAACACCTCCAAATGACCCGGAGTCAGCTTGAGAAACGCAAACGGACCCCACGACAACAACGCCGACCCCAACTCCGACAAATCCAGATCCTGCGGCAACACCACCACCGGCTGACCAGCCAACAACGGCGCCCACACATTCGGCACCACCAAATCAAACGCCACCGACGAAAACACCGCCCCACCCACACCACCACCCACCACAGACCCCGCCCCCACAAGATCCCGAACCGCCCAACCCACATGATTCGCCAAACCACGGTGCGACACCCCCACACCCTTCGGACGCCCCGTCGACCCAGACGTGAAAATCACATACGCCAACTCATCCGGATCCACCTCAACCGGCTCAACATCCACCAACCCCAAACCATCCACCACCACCACCGGACCCTCAAACACCCCCACCCGATCCCCGTGCGTCACCACCGCAGCCGCACCATCCACCATCGACCGCACCCGACCCACCGGAAACCCAGGATCCACCGGAACATAAGCCGCCCCCACAAACCACACACCCAACAACGCCGCATGCAACCACTCACCACGCTCCACCACCACACCCACCCGATCACCACGAGCCACCCCCACCGCCCGCAACGACTCAGCCACCGCACCCGCCCGACCCACCAACTCACCAAACGAAAGCTCAAACCCCACCCCACGAACCGCCACCGCACCCGGATCCCGCCCCGCCCGCTCCACCAACGCCAACGACACCGGACACCCACTCACCACACCCTCAACCCCAACCTCCCAACCAGAAACCACCCCCACCTCACCAACCGGCAACAACACCCGCGACGCATCACCCTCCGAATCAGCCGCCATCGCCTCCAACACCAACCGATACATCGACGCCAAACGCTCAGCATGCCCCCGAGACAGCACCGAGGTACGGGTCTTGAGCGTGAGACCGCCGTTGGAGGTGGTGACGGTCAGCGCGAACTCGTTGGTGCCGGAGCCGAAGCCCGCGGCAAGGTCGATCTGCTCCGCGTCGAGGTTGTGGAAGTCCTGGTAGTTGAAGATGACGTCGACGAGCCGGCCGGAGCCACCGGCCAACCGGGCCACCCCGGCCAGCGGGTACCGGCGGTGCGGCCACAGGGCAACCTCGGCGTCGAACACCGCGCGGACGAGCTGCCGCCAGGTGCGGGCGGTCCGGTCGTACGGGATCGGCAGCGTGTTGAGAAACATGCCGTGCACCCGGTCGGCGCCGAGCACCTCGAGGCGGGTATCGCAGACCAGCCCGGCGTGGAAGGCCGGCTCGTTGGTGAGCTGGCTGAGCACCTTGAGGTGGGCTGCGAGCAGCACGCTCTTGACCGAGGTCCGCGAGCTCATGGCGAGCGCGCGCAGCGGCGCCTCCAGATCCATCGCGGGCACGGTGAGCTGATAGGCCTCGTCGGCCACGGTCTGGTCGCCCCAGCTCGCGGGCAGGCGGAACGGCGCGCGGTCGTCGACGACCGCCTGCCAGAACGCCCGGTGCTGCGGGGACTCCAGCGCGGCGAGTTCAGCGGCGACCGAGTCGGCGAACCGTACCCCGGGAGTCTCCGCCGGCGCCGGGGTGACACCGTCACGCAGCGCCCGGTAGCACTCGACGAGATCCATGAGCATCTCGTGCTGGCTCCAGCCCTCCGTGATCATGTGCGACCGGGACAGCGCGAGCCACCAGCCGTCGTCGGCGACCAGCGCGCCGATCCGCAGCTGCGGCACCGCGGCCGGGTCGATCGGCCGGGACTGCTCGCGGGCGACGTGGTCGCGCAGGGCCGCGTCGACCGCCTCGGCGTCCAACCCGCGCAGGTCCTGGACGCTGACCGGCGCCTCAGCCTTCTCATGCACCAACTGAAGCGGGATCGAGTACGTCGACAGGTCGAACGACGTGCGCAGCGCCTCGTGCCGGGCGCAGACCGTGCGTACAGCGGCCCGCAGCGCCTCGACGTCGAACGGCGCGTCGTCGATCACCTTGTAGCCGCCGGTGCTGTGGTAGTGCGGCGAATCGCCAGCCTCCAACTCGAACAGCATGCCGGCCTGCGCCTGGAGCAGCGGGTACACGTCCACGACCCCGTCCGGCACCCGCCGCCGATCCGCCGCGCCGACCAGCGCAAACGGTGCGGTGGCCTGGTGCGGCTCGGCGGGCGCCGTACGGCTGCCGATCAACTCGGCGAGCTCGGCGACCGTACGCCGCTCGAACACATCGGTGACCGAGACGTCGTGTCCGGCCGCGCGGACCGCACCCACCAGCGCGATCGCGCGGATCGAGTCGCCGCCGACGTCGAAGAACGAGTCCTCGACGCCGGCCTGCGGCAGGTCCAGCACCTGCGCCCAGACCAGCGCGAGCTGCTGCTCCAGCGGGGTGCGCGGCGCGACGTACTCGCCGGCGGTGCGTAGGTGGGTGCCGTCGGGGGCGGGAAGGCCGCGCTTGTCGAGTTTGCCGTTGGCGGTGACCGGGATCGCGTCGATCTCGACCAGCGCCGCGGGGACCATGTAGTCGGGCAGCGTGCGGGCCAACTGGTCACGGACCACCCGCGAGTCGGGACGGTGACCGGCCATCGGCACGAGGTAACCGACGATGCGTTTGTCGCCAGGGGTGTCCTCGCGGAGCACGGCGACCGCGTCGCGGACCCCCGCGCAGGCGGACAGGGCCGCGCTGATCTCACCGAGCTCGATCCGGAAACCACGGACCTTGACCTGATCATCGGCACGGCCGAGGAATTCCAGCGTGCCGTGCACGGTCCACCGGGCCAGATCACCGCTGCGATACATACGGGTACCGGCCGCACCGAACGGATCCGGCACGAACCGCTGCGCGGTCAACGCCGCCCGACCCAGATACCCACGAGCCACACCCGGACCCGCCACATAGATCTCCCCCGGCACACCCACCGGAACCGGCTCACCACACGGATCGAGCAGATAGACGGCAAGATCCGGCAAAGCCACCCCGGCCGGACTCACCCCCGGCGCCGCCAGATCACCCATCGTCAACCCACGGACCGTCACATGAACCGTGGTCTCGGTGATCCCGTACATGTTCACCAGAGCAACCCGATCCAGAGCCACCCGATCAACCCACGGCCTCAACTCGGCGATCTCCAACTTCTCACCACCGAAGACCACCGAACGCAACGCCAACCGATCGACCCGCTCATCCCCGCCCGCCGCCGCCGAGACCAACGCGCGAAACGCCGTCGGCGTCTGCGACAGGAACGTGACCCGCTCATCAACCAACAACTGCAGGAAATCCTCCGGCGAACGAGCAACCGACCGCGGAACCACCACCACCCGGCCACCGAACGCCAACGCACCCCACATCTCGAAGACCGAGAAATCGAACGCGAACGAATGAGCCATCGACCAGACACCCGACGCGTCGATCCCCAACTCGCCAGCACAGACCCGCATCAAACGCACCACATTCGCATGCGTCACGACACAACCCTTGGGACGACCGGTCGACCCCGACGTGTAAATCGTGTAGAGAACACTATCCGGCGTCGCCACCCGCGGCGGATCATCCACCCGACCCTCAACACCCAACTCGTCCAACACAATCAACCGACCATCGAACACACCCGCCAAACCCGCAGCCAACCCCGCCGACGTCACCACCACCCGAACACCCGCATCACCCACCACAAAACCCAACCGCTCCACCGGATTCGCCGGATCCAACGGCAGATAACCAGCCCCCGACTTCACCACACCCAACAACGCCGGAACCAACTCCGGACCACGCTCCAAATACACACCAACCAAATCCTCAGGACCCACACCAACATCCCGCAACAACCACGCCAAACGATTCGCCCGCGCATTCAGAGAACAATGCACAACGATGACGAACTTGGTTGCCGCACCGCGTAAACGGGGGGTTTTCGGGGGGCGGTTCAAATCTCCATCGAAGAAAATCAAAGCCCTGACCAGCGTTCCCGCTGGTCAGGGCTTTTTCTTTGTCGGGACGGCCGGATTCGAACCGACGACCCCTTGACCCCCAGTCAAGTGCGCTACCAAGCTGCGCCACGTCCCGATGCCCCCGCCAGGTCTCCCCCGCGGCAGCCGGTACAGCTTAGCGCAGGATCTTCGCACCGTGCGCAGAGGCCCCTCCCGCGCCGCGCGCCACACCCCCTAGAGCATCCTAGGAGGGTGGCGTGCGACAGCGAGCGCGTCAGCCGTGGGCCTTGCCCCGGCCGCCCGGGCCCAGCTTCTTGCGGGGGCGTACCGAGATCTCGATCGGGCTGCCCTCGTAGCCGAACTCCTCGCGGAGCTTGCGCTCGACGAAGCGCTGGTAGCCTGCGTCCAGCGGCCCGGTGGTGAACAGCACGAACCGCGGCGGTGCCGCCCCGGCCTGGGTGGCGAACAGGATGCGTGGCGCGCGTCCGCCGCGTACCGGGTGCGGGGTGGCCTGGACCAGCGCGGTGAGCCACTGGTTGAGCTGCGCGGTGGGGATGCGCGTCTCCCAGCTTGCGAGCGCCTTGCGCAGCGCGGGCGCGAGCTTGTCGACGGCGCGGCCGGTCTTCGCGGACAGGTTCAGCCGGATCGCCCAGGGGATGCGCCGCAGCTCCCGGTCGATCTCCTTGTCCAGGTAGTAGCGGCGGTCACCGTCGACCAGGTCCCACTTGTTGAAGGCGATGACCAGCGCCCGGCCGGACTCGACGACCATGGTGAGGATCCGCTGGTCCTGCTCGCTGATCACCTCGCTGGAGTCGATCAGCACCACGGCGACCTCGGCCGCCTCGATCGCCGAGGCGGTGCGCAGGCTGGCGTAGTACTCGGTGCCGCTGGCCTTGCCGACCCGCTTGCGCAGGCCGGCGGTGTCGACCAGCTGCCACGTCTCGCCGCCGATCTCGACCAGGCTGTCGACCGGGTCGACTGTGGTGCCGGCCACCGAGTCGACCACCGCCCGCTCCTCGCCGGAGAAGCGGTTGAGCAGGCTGGACTTGCCGACGTTGGGGCGGCCGACCAGTGCGACCCGGCGCGGGCCGCGGGGCCGGTTCTCCACGATCTTCGGCGCCTCGGGCAGCGCGTCCAGGATGGCGTCGAGCAGGTCGCCGGAGCCGCGGCCGTGCAGCGCCGAGACCGGGAACGGCTCACCGAGGCCGAGCGACCACAGCGAGGTGGCCTCCATCTCGATGGTGGTGTTGTCGGCCTTGTTCGCGATGAGGATGACCGGCTTGGCGCTGCGGCGCAGCATCTTCACCGCGGCCTCGTCCACGTCGGTGGCGCCGACCATGGCGTCCACCACGAACAGCACCACGTCGGCGGTGACCACCGCGATCTCGGCCTGGGCGGCGATGGCCGCGGCGCGGTCCTTGGCGTCGGGTTCCCAGCCGCCGGTGTCCACCACCGTGAACGCCCGGCCGTTCCACTGCGCGTCGTAGGGCACCCGGTCCCGGGTCACGCCGGGGATGTCCTCCACGACCGCCTGCCGGCGGCCGATGATGCGGTTGACCAGCGTGGACTTGCCGACGTTGGGCCGGCCGACCACTGCCACCACGGGCTGCGGGCCGGTCGGCTCACCGGAGTCGGCCTCCCGCTCGCGCAACTCCACCCAGCCACCGAAATCGTCGTCACTCATGCCACGCCTCGCTCGGTGAGCATGTCCCGCAGGCGCGCCACTACCTCGTCGATGCCCAGCTCGGTGGTGTCCAGCACCACCGCGTCGGGGGCCTGCTGCAGCGGGTTGACCTTGCGGGTCGAGTCGAGCCGGTCCCGCCGGGCCAGGTCGGCAGCGGTCGCCGCGACGTCGGCGGCGTCCTCGGCGCTGCGCCGCTTCGCGCGCGCTGCCTCGGAGGCGGTCAGGTACACCTTCAGGTCCGCGTCCGGCGCGACCACCGAGCCGATGTCCCGGCCTTCGACCACGATCCGGCCCGCGTCGGCGATCACCCGCCGCTGCCGGTCCACCAGCAGCTCGCGTACGGCGGGGACGGCGGCCACCGCGGAGACGGCTCCGGTCACCTCGGCGCCGCGGATCGCGGTGGACACGTCGGTGCCGTCGACTGTCACGGCGTACCCCTGGGGGTCGGTGCCGATGCGGAGGTCGGCCTCGGCGGCGACCTTCGCCACCGACTCGGTGTCGGTGAGTTCCACGCCGGAGCGCAGGACCGCCCAGGTCAGCGCCCGGTACATGGCGCCGGTGTCGAGGTAGCGGGCGCCGAGGCCCGTCGCCAGTCGCCGCGACACGGTGGACTTACCCGAACCGGACGGCCCGTCCACAGCGACCACGCATCGCCCGGCCGGTACGTTTTCCTCCACCGTTGTCCTCCTCAGCCCGTACCTCGCAGGTCGCCCGATATGTCCGGCGCCGTTGAGCGGATGGTTCTGTCGTCAATTCTGCCCGCGCCGCGCGGGCGTCCCGCCGGGCCGGCGTGTGCCGGCCCGCGGACCGCGTCGAAGCCTACCGGGAGCCGTACCCCGGTCGTCGGGGTCAGTCACCCACCGCCTTGAACAGGGCGGCGACCTCCGCGTTTGTGAGCCGCCGCATCCGCCCGGTGCGCAGGTCGCCGAGCTTGATCGGCCCGATCGAGGTACGGATCAGACGGGACACCGGGTGTCCCACCTCGGCCATCAGGCGCCGGACGATGTGCTTGCGCCCCTCGTGCAGGGTCAGCTCCACCTGGGCGGATTTACCGAGCGTGTCGACCAGCTTGAACCCGTCGACCTTCACCGGCCCGTCCTCCAGCTCGATGCCGGCGGTCAGCCGCTTGCCCAGGTTGCGCGGGATCGGCCCGGCCACCTCGGCGAGGTAGGTCTTGAGCACCTCGTACGACGGGTGCATGAGCTTGTGGGCGAGGGTGCCGTCGTTTGTGAGCAGGAGCAGGCCCTCGCTGTCGGCGTCCAGTCGCCCGACGTGGTAGACCCGCTGCTCCAGCCGCGCGCCGATGAAGTCGGCGAGCTCGGTGCGGCCCTTCTCGTCGGCCATGGTGGTGACCACCCCGCGCGGCTTGTTCATCGCCACGTAGACCAGGCGGACGTCGGCCTGCAGCCGCTCCCCGTCGACGACGATCACGTCGCGGGTCGGGTCGGCCTTGTCGCCGAGCTGCGCCACCCGCCCGTTCACGGTGACCCGGCGCCGGAAGATCAGGTCTTCACAGGCGCGCCGGGAACCCACCCCCGCGGCGGCGAGCACCTTCTGGAGGCGCTCGGCGCCCTCGTACACGGGGGCGTCGGGCTTCGGGGCACGGTCATCGCGTCGCATCGGCAAGCTCTTCTACGTCGTCGGGAAGGAACGGGGCGAGCGGCGGCAGGTCGTCCACCGAGTTCAGCCCCAGCTTCTCCAGGAACATGGTGGTGGTCCGGTAGAGGTAGGCGCCGCTGTCCGCTTCGGTGCCGCACTCCTCGACCAGGCCGCGACCCACCAGGGTACGGAGCACCCCGTCGCAGTTGACACCCCGGATGGCCGAGATGCGCGAACGGGTCACCGGCTGCCGGTAGGCGACCACGGCCAGGGTCTCCAGCGCGGCCTGGGTCAGCCGCACGGACTGCCCGTCCAGTACGAACCGTTCCACGTACGTCGCGTATTCCGGCCGGGTGTAGAGACGCCAGCCACCCGCCGCCCGGCGCAGGTCGAACCCGTGCCCGGCCGCGGTGTATCCGGCGGCGATCTCGTCGAGCATCGCGCCGACCCGTTCCGGGGCCTGTTCGAGGACCTCGGCCAGGACCAGCTCGCTGACCGGCTGGTCCACCACGAGCAGGATCGCCTCCAGGGCGCCGCGCAGCTCCGCGTCGTCCAGGACAGGTGCGGGCGCCGGTTCCGGCACGGCTCGCCGCCGTCCCCGCTTAGCGGGTACGCCGTCAGCACCCGCTCCCCCACCCGCCCGCTGCCCCGCGTCGTCCCCGACCCCGCCCTCTCCCGAGATCTTGGTGCGGTCCCGCCCCTCAGAGGGCGCCTCCGTACCAAGATCCGGCGTAGGCGGGACATCTGGGGAGGACTCCGACGCGGTGTCCGTGATGTCGGGGTCCGGGTGCTCGGCGGGCGCGGCGGAGTCGTCCGGGGCGGGCTTGGGCGGGGCGGGGCGCTCCCACGGGGGCACCCATGCGGCGGCCTGGTCGGCCAGGGAGTCGCGGCGTTCCTGGTCGCTCATCCGTTCACTCCTGCGTCGGTGCGGGTTCGTCCGCCGCCTCGGTGGGCACGGCGGCGTCGGATGCGGTGGCATCGCTCGGCACGGTGTCGGCGGCGGGGACGGACGTGGTCGTGGGTTCGGGGCTGCCGGCGTACTCGTCGACTGTCAGCTCGGCCTCGCCGTCGGCCGGGCCGGTCCAGCGGACTGTGAGTTCCTCCAGCGCCTGCTCCTGCACGAACGCCACCAGGCCCTGCCGGTACAGCTCCAGCAGCGCCAGGAACCGGGCCACCACCTCGAGCGTCATCTCGCAGTCGGCGCAGAGCAGCGAGAACGTGGCGATACCGGCTCGGCGCAGCCGGTCGGCGATGATGCCGGCGTGTTCCCGGACGCTGACCCGGACCATGTGCACGTGCGCGATGGAGACCTCGGGCACCGGCTTCGGGCTCATCGCCCTGACCGCGAGCGTACGCAGCCGCTCCGGCCCGATGCCGAGCACCAGGTCGGGCAGCGCCTCGGCGTACCGCGGTTCGAGGGTGACCGCCCGCGGGTAGCGCCGGCCGCCGACCGCCTCCAGCTCGGCGATGTGCGCGGCGGCCTCCTTGTACGCCTTGTACTGCAGCAGCCGGGCGAACAGCAGGTCCCGCGCCTCCAGCAGCGCCAGGTCCTCCTCGTCCTCGACCTCGGCCGAGGGCAGCAGCCGGGCCGCCTTCAGGTCGAGCAGGGTGGCGGCGACGAGCAGGAACTCGCTCGTCTCGTCCAGGTCCCACTGGTCGCCCATGGCGCGCAGGTACGCGATGAACTCGTCGGTGACCTTGTGCAGCGCGACCTCGGTGACGTCCAGCTTGTGCTTGCTGATCAGCTGGAGCAGCAGGTCGAACGGGCCGGTGAAGTTGTCCAGCCGGACCGTGAAGCCACTCGTCTGCTCGCCGGTGCCCGGGTCGGCGGGCACCACACCGTCGACCTCGGCGGCCAGCTCCGCGGCGACGGCGGGGTCGCCGGGGCCGTGCGGCGGGTCGAGGGGCGGTGCGGTCACCGGGAAACCGTAGACGACGCGGCGGGCGGCCGGCGTGCGCCCTACCGGTCCGCCTGGGCGGCGATGACCTCCCGGGCGAGCTGCCGGTAGTTGCGCGCGCCGGAGGAGGCCGGGTCGAGGGTGGTGATCGGGGCACCGGCCACCGTGGACTCGGGGAACTTCACCGTCTTGGTGATGACGGTCTGGTAGACCTTGTCGCCGAACGCCTCGACCACCCGCTGCAGCACCTGGCGGCAGTGGGTGGTGCGGCTGTCGTACATGGTGGCGAGGATGCCTTCGAGTTCCAGGTCGAAGTTGAGCCGCTCGCGCACCTTGTCGATGGTGTCCAGCAGCAGCGCGACACCGCGCAGGCTGAAGAACTCGCACTCCAGCGGGATGAGCACGCCGTGCGCGACGGTGAGCGCGTTGATCGCCAGCAGGCCCAGCGAGGGCTGGCAGTCGATCAGGATGAAGTCGTACTCCTTGCGGATGGTCCGCAGCACCCGCGCCAGGGCCATCTCGCGGGCGACCTCGTTCACCAGCTGGATCTCGGCGGCGGAGAGGTCGATGTTCGCGGGCAGCAGGTGCAGGCCGGCCACGTCGGTCTTGATGAGGACGTCCTCGGCGGTGACGTCGTCCTGCATCAGCAGGTTGTAGACCGACAGGTCCAGGTTGTGCGGGTTGACGCCCAGCCCGACGGAGAGGGCGCCCTGCGGGTCGAAGTCGACGAGCAGCACCTTGCGGCCGTACTCGGCCAGGGCCGCGCCCAGGTTGATGGTCGTCGTGGTCTTGCCGACGCCGCCCTTCTGGTTGGCCATCGCGATGATCCGCGCCGGGCCGTGCCGGTCGGTCGGCATGGGTTCGGGGATCGGCTTGCGCATGGTGTACGCGGCCGGGTCGGCGGGGCCGAGATCGGCACCGAGCGTCGCCTGCTGCTCACGGAGCTCCGACGTCCAGGTCTCGGCACGGTCACCGTTTCCTGCCATGTCCTCGTTGCCCCCTCCCGACGACCACCCGGCGTCGGAGCCGTCCGACGTCCCTCGCGGCGCCGCTGCGCACCCCCGGTCCGTCGCACCTGGAGGCCCGCGCCGATGCCGACTGTACGCCACCGGCCAGCAGCGCGTTCGGTAGCGGGTCGGCGTGTCGGCCGCCCGTCAGCCGGGGCTCGCCACGTCGGCGCTCAGCGGGCGCGCGGATGCGCCGTCGCGTACACCTCGCGCAGCCGCTCCACCGTCACCAGCGTGTAGACCTGGGTGGTGGTCACCGAGGCGTGGCCGAGTAGTTCCTGCACCACGCGTACGTCCGCGCCGCCGTCGAGCAGGTGGGTGGCGTACGAGTGGCGCAGCGTGTGCGGCGAGACCGCGTCGGGACCGTCGACCGGCAGGCCGGCACGTGCGGCGGCGGTACGCAGCACCGCCCAGGCGCCCTGCCGGGTGAGCGGGCCGCCACGCGCGTTCACGAACACCGCGTGGGTGCCGCGCCCGGCGGCGAGCAGCGCCGGGCGGCCCCGGACCAGCCAGGCG
>NZ_JBXUOV010000010.1:0-70859 GCF_057196585.1 Micromonospora sp. ATLC20 | reverse complement strand
CGCGCCCCCCGCCGGCCGCGCCCCCCCCCCCCCGCCCCCGCCCCCCCCGCCGCCCGCCTCACCGCAGGCGGTACGCCTGGATGATCCGCTGGGTCACGGTGTTGCCGGCGTCGTCGCGGGCGGTGGCCCGCAGCGACGCGTACCCGGGGCCGGCCGGGTGCCGGACGGTGGCCGTCCACGCCCCGCCCTGCTTCTTCAGTGCCGCCTTCTGCCAGGTCTTGCCACCGTCGTAGGAGACGTCGACGGTGAGCGCCACGACCCGGCCGGACGGCGCGCCGGGCTGACGCTGCACCGTCACCGGCACGGTGAACGTCCGGCCCGCCGGGGCGGAGCTGTCCACCGCCAGCGGCGGGGTGAACCGGACCGCCATGGCCGGCAGCCGGGCCGGCACGTCACCCGGTACCCGCTTGGAGCGGAACGTCCAGCTCGCCGACACCTCGGTGCTCAGGTCGGTGAAGCCGCGCGTCGCACTGGTCTCCAGCCGGTAGTTCGCCGTTCCCGGCGGCACGGTGAACTCGCCGTACCCCGGGTAGGGCGACTCGTCGACCAGCTTGCCGTTGCGGTAGAGCCGGGTGTGTTCGGTGTCGTTGAGCGAGCCGCCCGGGTGCCCGGCCGCGTCGCTGTGCACCGGCAGCGAGACGATGACGGTGTCGCCGGTCCGGGTGATGCCCTGTTCCGGCCACTGCGGCTGCGGGAACGACGGGCCGAACGGGGCCTTGTTCCACTCGTCGCGGTAGCTGTGCCCGGCCCGGTAGCGGGTCGGCACTCGTTCCAGCGCCGCCCGCGGCTCCAGCCAGCCCTCCTCGGAGCGCTCACCGAAGGCCAGCTCGGCGCTCCAGCGGGTCCGGGTGACGCTGAGGTGGTCGATCCGCTTGCCCGGCACCTGGACCGGCAGGACGATCGCCGAGCCGCCCATGTTGTAGTCGCGCTCCGCGTAGACGACCAGTTCGTTCTCCATCCCGGCGTAGCCGGCGGCGAACCGGTTGGCGACGGTGGCCAGGTCGGCGGTCCGGTAGTGCCGGACGAAGCCGGTCGGGAAGCGGCCCGGGAACAGGTCGTTCAGGCCGTAGAAGTACGGACTGCGCTCCGGCGCTGTCGGCTCGGCCCACTGGCTGGCGAGCGCGCCGACGAAGACCTTGTCGGAGACAGTGCGGCCGATCTGGGCCGAGTAGAGGCCCTCGAACCGGTCGGTCCACAGCCCGAAGCTGTTGTAGTAGTCGCCGAATCCCCAGGCCGCGGTGAGGTCGATCAGCAGTGGTGCCGCGCCGCGCTGCGGCACCGTGGTGCGGATCGGCTTCGCCCGCCGGGCGTCCAGCGTGAGCCGCTGGTTCCCGGCCACCACCAGTTCCGGCTGGGCGAGGAAGGAGACCTCCGACCAGCCCTGGTCACCGTCGACGAAGATCAGGCTCTGCACGCCGTACCGGCCCTTCGGCACCCGGATCCGGGTCTCGCCGCCGGCGCCGTAGACGTCCCGGTAGCTGCCGCCGTCGAGCCCCAGCAGAACGGTGTAGTAGCCGTCGGTCAGGGCGCCGGAGCGGTTGCGGTGGGTCACGGTCAGGTCGTAGCTCTCCACCTCGCGGTCGACAGCGAGCGGGGTCACCGCCACCGTGTCGCCGGCGCGGGCGAGCAGGCGGCCGGTCCAGTAGCCGTCGGCGCCGCCGAGCCGGGTGTCGATCACCACTGTCACCTGAGCGCTGCCGCCCGCCGGAACGGTGAGCCGGGAGGCGCTGAGAGTCAGCATGCCGGCCGGCGCGGTCCGCCCGCCCGGTCCGGTGAACTGGGTGCTCAGGTCGAGCGTGAGCGGGGCGGTCCCGCCGTTGCGGTAGGTGACGGTCCGGCTGATCGGCTTGTCGTCGGTGTGCGGCCAGGCCGCCACACCGAACGAGACGGAGGCCGGTTCGCTCGTCACCTGCTGGGTGATCGCGCGGGCGACGTCGACCCGGCCCGCGCCCTGCTGGAACGCGGTCTGCTCCGGGTGCGGCTTCGCCGAGGCCATCAGCGTCGCCTTGTAGCGCTCGGGCGTCCAGCCGGGGTGCTGCTGGGCGAGCAGCGCAACTGCGCCGGCGACGTGCGGGGCGGCCATCGACGTGCCGGACAGTGAGGCGTACCGGTCCCCCACCGGGTCGCCGATCTGGCCGTGCGCGGCCCGCGCGGCCACGATCTCCACACCCGGCGCGGTGACGTCCGGCTTGATCGCCCCGTCGCCGACCCGGGGACCGCGGCTGGAGAAGTCGGCGAGTGCGTCGTCCCGGTCCACCGCGCCGACCGCGAGCGCGGCGTCGGCGGTGGCCGGCGAGCCGACCGAACCGTCTACGCCGTCATTGCCGGCGGAGATCACGAACAGCGTCCCGTGCTGCTCGGTGAGCGTCCCGACCGCCTCCTCCAGCGGGTCCACATCCGGGGTGTCGCCGCCGCTGAGGCTCATGTTGACCACTGTGGCGTGCTGCTCGGCCGCGGCCCACTGCATGCCGGCCAGGATGGCCGACTCGGTGCAGCCGTAGACCTCGCAGACCTTCCCGGACAGCAGCGTGGCGTCGGGCGCCACGCCCCGGTACTTCCCGCCCGAGGCGGCACCGCTGCCGGCGATGGTGGAGGCCACGTGCGTGCCGTGCCCGACGATGTCGTCCGGGTCCGCCTCCTCGGTGAAGTTGCGCGACTCGGCGACCTTGCCGGCCAGGTCCGGGTGGCTGAGGTCGACGCCGGTGTCGAGCACCGCGACCCGCACGCCCTTACCGGTCCAGCCGGCCGCCCAGGCGGTCGGCGCGCCGATCTGCGGCACGCTGTGGTCGAGTGTCAGCCGCCGCCGGCCGTCCAGCCAGATCCGGTCGACACCCCCCGCCGCGTCGAGCCGGGCACCGGAGCGGTCGGCGCTGACCGCCTTCCAGAGCGCGCCGGTGTCACCCTTGTCGGCGACGACCGCCGCGCCGGCGATCGCCGGCAGGTCGCGGGTCACCCGCGCGCCGGCGAGCGGGGTCGCCGTCCGCCGGGCCGTCCCCGGCCGGTACGTCACGAGCAGCGGTACGCTGCCGCGCCGCGCGTCGTCGTACCCGGCCTCGATCAGCCCGCTCACGTCGAACAGGCGCCGGTCGAGCTTGCCGGCGCGGACCAGCGGGAGCGCGTCCTGCGGCATCACGGTGAGCCGGTCGCGCTCCCGTCCGACCAGGAACTGGATGCCGGCGCGGCCGGCGCCGGGGCGTACCGCGGCACGGCCGCCCGAGGCGACGGTGACCCGGTCGCCGGTGATCAGGGTGACGGTGACCGGTTGGACGCCGGCCGGGGCGGACGGCCCGGTTCGGGCGGACGGGCCGGTCGGCGTGGTGGGCGCGGCGGCCAGCGCGGGTACCGGCAGGCCGAGCGCCAGCGTCAGGCCGAGGCCGAACGCCGTCAGCTTTCTGCGGTTCCGGAGCAACCTTCCTCCTTCGTCGAACGTTTCATCGATGAGAGACACATCGACGCGGGTATCAGAATTGCATACCGCGTATGCATCGGGAAGTCGCCGATCCGACGGAACCGCCACCACCCACCGGAGCGGGCCGGGACGATCGGACGATGACCTCCATGAAGGACCGGATGCTCGCCGGCGAGCAGTACATCGCCGACGATCCCGCGATCATCGCCGATCTGGAGCGCGCGGCCCGGCTCAGTGAACGCTTCAACCGCAGCTCCGCCGACGATCCGGCGGGCCGCCTCGCCGCGCTGCGCGAACTGCTCGGCTCGCTCGGCGAGGACGCCTGGGTCCGGCCGCCGCTGTACTGCGACTACGGACACCAGACGCACATCGGCGCGCGTGCGTTCGTCAACTTCAACGCGGTGTTCCTCGACGTCGCCCGCATCACCATCGGCGCCGACGTCCAGATCGGACCGAACGTGCAACTGCTCACCGCCACCCACCCGGTGGAACCGGAGGCGCGCCGGGCCAAGTGGGAGTCCGCGAAACCGATCACCATCGGTGACAACGTCTGGCTCGGCGGCGGGGTGATCGTGCTGCCCGGAGTGACGATCGGCGAGAACACGGTGGTCGGCGCCGGCGCGGTGGTGACGCGCGACCTGCCGGCGAACGTGGTGGCGGTGGGTAACCCCGCTCGCCCGATCAGGAGCTTGGGACAGTCGTCCTGAGCTGCGGAAACAACCGTTCCAGCGGATGCGGATTCCCGCCCTCTCGCGCACTCTGGGTAGTAGTGCGTTTACCGGGAGGCACAATGGAACGGGTCCTCGAACTGCGGGTGCACGGGGTCTCCAACACCCCGCCGGATCAGCTGCTCGGCCTGACCGCAGGCACCAACGGTGACGGTGCGCAACCAACACTTGTCGCCGGCGGTCAGACCACCGGCTTCTACCGGTCCAGCGCGGCGGGCCGGGACGACCCGATCACCGTCGAGGCGTACAGCTGGGGGCAGTTGACCTCCGGCGCGCGGACCCGGCGGGACGTGGAACGGGCGCTGTGGACGCTGATGCTCCCGTTCGCGCTGGCGAACGTCGCGCTGCACGCCCGCGCCGACATCCCGCCCGACCCGGACCAGGAACGATGGGCCAGCCGGTCCGGCATCACCGCCTGGCTCATCCGTCTGTTCTGCCTGAGCCTGACCTGCACGCTCGTCGTCACGGTGACCGGCGTGGGCGTGGACCTCATCGCCTGGCAGTGCGTCGAGGCGGATTGCCTCGGCAAGATACCCGGGCCGTGGGAGTTCCTCGGCGACCCCTGGTGGCGCGAGGGCACCCGGACGCTCGCGCTCGGCCTGCTGCTGCCACTGCTCGTGCTGGCCGGGATCGGGCTCGTCGCCTTCCGCACCTACCAGTACGAGGCGCAGATGCCCGCGGACCCGCACCACGCGCCGGCCCGGGAGGACGGCGAGCCGGACGGACGGCCGGACCCGGGTGAGCCGCTGCGGAACCCGCTCCAGGACCCGACGTTCTGGAACGGGGAGGGGCAACTGCGCCGGGCCGCCGTACTGCACCTGTGCGCCGGGGCGGTCAGCGCCGCCGCCGTGCCGGTCACCGCCGTGATGATCATGGACCCGCCGCGTGGTGCGCGGGCCGCCGTCGCCTGGCCCACAGTGGCGCTGCTCGCCGCCGTGGTGGTGATCGCCGTGATCGCTGTCGCCCGGCCGTGGCTGAGCCGGCGGCAGGGCGCCACCCCGCTCGGACGGTGGAGCGCGGCGGTCGTGGCGCTCACCGCGCTCGGACTGGCCGGGGCGTTCACCCTGCTGCTGCTCCCCGAGGGGGTGGCCGGGCAGCCGCTGTCGGCGTACCGGCCGCCGGACGGGTGCACGGCGCAGCCGGCCACCGCCGGCTGCCGCACCGACAGGTCGCTGCCCGGGTACGACACGGCTGTCGCGTGGCTGCTCGCGTACCAGGTGCTGTTGCTGCTCGCCATCGCCGCGGCGAACCGCTCCGGCCGCCGGGCGCTGATCGGCCCCGTCGCCGGCATGGTGCTGCTGCCGCTCGGCGCGACCTGGATCGAACGCGGGCTGCCCGTGCTGCCCGCCGCGCCGGGCGAGCTGCGCACCTGGATGCTCGTCGGTCCGGCCGTCGCGCTGGCCGCCGCCGGACTGTTCCTGCCCCGCCTGCGGCCGGCGGTGCCGACCCAGCCGCTCGGCGCGTACACCGATCTCGCCTGGCGCGGCTGCGCCCCGGCCGTCATCGCCGGGTTCGGCTGGATGATGGCGGTGGCGTACTGCGCCGGGCTGCTCTACTGGGTCAGCGACCGGCTCGACGCGTCGGCCGAACCGAGCGGCCCGAGCCGGGTCGTGCCGCCGCTGGCCGTCTTCTGGGCCGGGCTGGCCTGCGCGATCGGCCTGACCGCGCTGATCGGGATGCTGATCCGAGCCGTCGTCCTGCTGCACCGGCTGCGCCGGGTGGAGTACGCCCGGCTGGCCGCCACCCCCGGCCTGTCCGCACACGACCTGCGGCGCTGCCGCGACGTCAGCACCTACCGGGCGCTGCACCGGCTGATCGGCGAGCACGCGGTACGGCTGCTGGGCTGCTACGCCGCGTTCTGCGCCGTCCTGGTCACCCTCTGCTGCGCCGCCGCGCTGTCCGGCGAGCGGCCCAGCCCGCTGTCCCCGTCCGGCTGGCAGAACGCCATCCACTGGACCGCCGAGCGCGGCGACACGCTGCTCGGCTGGCTGCCGGTGGTGATGGCGGCGCTCGGGCTGCTCGTCTACCGCACCGACTCGGTACGCCGCTCGGTCGGCGTGATCTGGGACGTGTGCACGTTCTGGCCCCGGGCCGCGCATCCGCTCGCGCCGCCGAGCTACGCCGAACGCGCCGTACCGGAACTCCAGACCCGGGTGGCGGGCCTGCTGGCACTGCCGCCGCACCATGGCGACCGGATGGACGGCGTCATCCTCTCCGGGCACAGCCAGGGCACCGTCATCTGCGCCGCGGTACTGCTGCAACTGCCCCGCCGGTGGCGACGGCGGACCTGGTTCTTCTCCTACGGCTGCCAGCTCACCCGGCTCTACGGGCGGGTCTTCCCGTCCTACTTCGGGCCGGAACGGCTGCGGGCGCTGGCCGGCGCGCTCACCTGGCCCGGCGGGCACGTGGCCTGGACGAACTTCTGGCGGGACACCGACCCGCTGGGCTGGCAGGTCAGTGCCGGTCAGCGGGACGTGCCGGTGGCCGACCCGGAAGCGCTGCACCCGTCCGGCGGCGAGGTGGCCGACCCGCCCATCCGCAGCCACAGCGGTTATCCGGAGTCGGTGGAGTTCACCCGCGAGCGCGCGGTGGTGTCCCGGCTGCTGCGCCGCACCGTGCCGTCACCACGCCAGCGGACCGGCGGCTGACCTCGCCCGGCCTCACGCCTGCGGCGGGTCGGCCAGGCGTACCACCAGGTCGGCGTGCTCGGCCGTGCCGGCCACCCGCCGGGCGTTCTCCTCGTCGCTGCCGAGCGCCCAGGCGCGGGCCTGCTCCGGCGACTTCCCGTACGCCTCGTGGCGCGCGGTGAGCCGATGCAGCCGAAGCTCCGCGTCCAGATCCAGGAACCAGATCTGGTGTACGAGCGTGCGCACCTCCTCCCACGGGTCGTCCCGCAGCAGCAGGTAGTTGCCCTCGGTGACCACCAGGCGCACCTCGGGCGGCACCTCGATCGCCCCGGCGACCGGCTCCTCCAGGTCCCGGCGGAACTCCGGCGCCCACACCGACGTCGGTTCCAGCCGGCGCAACCGGCGCAGCACGGAGACGAAGCCGTTGACGTCGAACGTGTCCGGCGCGCCCTTGCGCCCCGCCCGGCCGAGCCGTGCCAGCGCGGACCCGGCCAGGTGGAAGCCGTCCATCGGGACCAGCCGGGCGACCGGGCCGAGTGCGGCCACGATCCGTTCCGCCAGGGTGGACTTGCCCGCCCCGGGTGCGCCGGCGATGCCGAGCAGCTGGCGCGGTCCGGCCTCGGCCAGCGCACGCGCCCGGGCGACCAGGTCGTCGAGCCCGAGCACCTCCGCCGCCGGCATCAGCCCAGCACCGGCTCGCTGATGGTGAACCGCGCCTCGACCGCCGCCTGCACCGGCTGCGGCGCCGGGTCCAGCTCCAGTTCGCGCTCCGGCTCGCCGGAGCGCGAGTACGCCGCCCCGACCATCATCATCGGCGGGGCGGCGCTCATCCCGGTGTCGGACAGCTCGCGCAACGCGACCACCCGGGCGCCGAGCGCCTCGGCGTACTCCCGGGCCCGGACCAGCGCGTCGGCGATGGCGGCCTGCCGCGCCTCCCGGTAGGCCGGGCTGTCCGGCCGCAGCGACCACACCGGGCCGGCCACCTCGACCTGCTCCTGGTCGGCCAGGCGGAGCATCAGCTCGCCGAGCGCGGTGAAGTCGGTGGTCGTCACGGTGGTGCTCACGCTGCCCTGGTAGGCCACCACCCGCTCGCCGGCGCGCTTCGTCACCGGCCGGACGTGGACCTGGCCGGTCTCCCGGCGCTCCACGACCGGCCCGGCCCCGTCGAGCAGCGCGCGCACCGCGGCGGCCCGTTCGGCCAGCCGGGTCAGCGTGGTCTCCCGGTCCCGGTCCCGCGCCGTCGCCGTCACCGTGAACCGGGCCAGCTCGGGAGCCACCTCCCGGTACGCCTCACCGCGTACCGCCACGACCGGTGCGTCAGCCATGCCGCTCAGCCTAACGGCGGGGTGGCCGGCAGGTGCCCCATGTAGGTGACCGCGCCGGCCGTCTCCCGTACCCCGCTCAGGTGACCGCCCGCCGCGCCCAGCTCCCGCAGGTACGCCAGCTCGCCGGCGTGGTCGGCGGCGGCCGGGAACTCCCGCCGGTGCGTGGTGAACGTACGCGCCCGCAGCGTCGCGCGGACGTCCCGCCCCTCGGCGAACCGGTCCGCCAGCGCACCGGCGTCGCCACCGCGCAGCGCCTCGGTCAGCTCGCTCAGGAACGCGCCGAGCGCGTCCAGTTCGGCGAGGACGCGGTCCCGGTTGCCGAGCAGCATGTTCGCGGTCCGTTCGGGCGGCCCGCCGGCGACCCGGGTGCCGTCGGAGAAGCTGCCGGCGGCGAGCGTCAGCACCGCGTCCCGCAACGCCGACCGCTGCACGGTGCCGGCCAGCGCTCCCGCCAGCACGTGCGGTACGTGCGAGGCGAGCGCGGCGGCGCCGTCGTGTTCCGGGGCGGACATCGGCACCACCCGGGCGTGGAAGGCGTCCACCAGCAGCACCGCCAGCCGCCGGAACGCGCCCAGGCCGGCCGGCCCCGGGCAGAGCACCCAGGCGGCGCCGTCGAGCAGGTCCGGGCCGGCCGCGCCCGCTCCGGCCCGGTCCGCGCCGGCCATCGGGTGCCCCGGCACGAACCGGTGCCCGAGCCCTTGCACTATGGCGGCGGTGCTCACCTCGGCCTTGACGCTGCCCACGTCGGTGAGCACGCAGTCGTCGTCGGTCACCGCGGCGACCCGGGCCAGTGTCGCCGGCAGCGTGGGCAGCGGGCCGCAGAGGAACACCACGTCCCGGCCGGTGACCGCCTCCTCGAGCGTGTCGGGCGCGTCGACGCCCCGGTCGCGTACCAGCCGGCGGGCCGCCGGATCGGGATCCCAACCGGCGACGTCGAGCCCGGCGGAGTGCAGCCGCAGCAGCACCGAACCGCCGATCAGCCCGGTGCCGACCACCGCCGCCCGCGCCAGCCCGCCCGCCACGTCAGGCCTCGGCGAGCCGCCCGGCCACCGCGTCCACGTGCTCGTCGGACTCGGTGAGGGCCACCCGGACGTGCCGGGCGCCGGCCGGACCGTAGAAGACACCGGCGGCCACCAGGATGCCCCGGCGGGCCAGCCAGTCCACGGTCTCCCAGCAGTCCTCGTCCCGGGTGAGCCAGAGGTAGAGCCCGGCCTCGGAGTGCTCGACGGTGAAGCCGGCGGCGGTGAACGCCGCGCGCAGCTTCTCCCGCCGGACGCGGTAGCGCTCCCGCTGGGCGTCGGCGTGCTCCTGGTCGCCGAGCGCGGCCACCATCGCGGCCTGCACCGGCGCCGGCACGATCAGACCCGCGTGCTTGCGGATCTTGAGCAGCTCGGCCACCAGCGCCGGGTCACCGGCGACGAACCCGGCCCGGTAGCCGGCCAGGTTGGAGCGCTTGGACAGCGAGTGCACCGCCAGCACGCCGTCGTACGAGCCGCCGCAAACCTCGGGCGAGAGCACCGAGACGGGCTCGGCGTCCCAGCCCAGCGGCAGGTAGCACTCGTCGCTGGCGACCACCGCGCCGCGCTCGCGCGCCCACTCGACCACCTTGCGCAGGTGGGCGGCGGGCAGCACCCGGCCGGTCGGGTTACCGGGCGAGTTGACCCAGACCAGGCGGACCCGGGGATCCGGGCCCAGCGCGGTCAGCGAGTCGGTGCGTACCGTCGTCGCGCCGGCCAGGCGGGCCCCGTCCTCGTAGGTCGGGTAGGCCACCGACGGCACCACCACCACGTCACCGGGGCCGAGTCCGAGCAGCGTGGGCAGCCAGGCCACCAGCTCCTTGGAGCCGATCGTCGGCAGCACACCCAGGCCGTCGACGCCCGCGCCGCAGGCCCGCGCGACCCACGCCGCGATCGCGTCCCGCAGAGCGGGCGTACCGGCGGTCAGCGGGTAGCCCGGCGCGTTCGACGCGTCGGCCAGGGCCTGCCGGATCAGCTCTGGCACCGGGTCGACCGGCGTGCCCATCGACAGGTTGATGAGACCGCCCGGGTGCGCCGCGGCCGTGGCGGCCGCGGCGTCCAGGGTGTCCCAGGTGAAGTCGGGCAGCCGTGCCGAGACCGGCGAGCGCCGGTTCAGTGGCCCTCGCCGCGCGGCGGCTGCGCGGCGACGAAGGTGGCGTCCTTCTCCACCTTGCCGATCTTCGAGGCGCCACCGGGCGAGCCCAGGTCCTCGAAGAACTCGTAGTTGGCCCCGGTGTAGTCCTTCCACTGCTCCGGGACGTCGTCCTCGTAGAAGATCGCTTCCACCGGGCAGACCGGCTCACAGGCACCACAGTCGACGCACTCGTCGGGGTGGATGTAGAGCATCCGGTTGCCCTCGTAGATGCAGTCGACCGGGCACTCCTCGATGCATGCCTTGTCGAGCACATCCACGCACGGCTCGGCGATGATGTAGGTCACCGGTCTTCTCCTCCGCAAGACTCGTCGCGATCAACCGCAACGGTAAGAGCCTAGTATCTCGCCGGGGAGGGGGTCGATCGTGCTCCGACAGCAGGACGTGGGACACCGGATCGTGGTCCGCCGGATTGTGGGGATTCGCGAGGGCCGCACGCTGTTCTCCGACGCGCTCGGTGAGCTCGTGGAGCTGAGCGAGACCCACATCACTCTGTCCACCGACGCCGGGCCGCTGCGCGTACCGGTGGCCGAGGTGCACCGGGCCAAGCGGGTGCCGCCGGCCCGGCGGCCCACCGCCGCCGCCGTGGTGGCGCTGGAGCTGGCCGCCGACGAGGCGTGGCCCGCGCCGGTACGCGGACGGCTCGGCGACTGGCGGCTGCGCTGGGCCGACGGCTGGACCGGCCGGGCCAACAGCGCGCTGCCGGTGGGCGACCCGGACCGGCCGCTGCCCGCCGCGCTGGACGCGGTGCAGCGCTGGTACGCCGAGCGCGGCGGGCCCGCCCTGGTGAACACCCCGCTGCCGCTCGCCGCCCCGGTCGGGGCGGAGCTGGACGCGCGCGGCTGGACGTCCCGGCCGCCGGTGCTGGTGCAGACCGTCCCGCTGCGCACCCTGACCGCTGCACCGCCGCCGGCCGACGCCGCCGGGGTGCCGCCGGTGACGCTGGCGGACGCGCCCGCCGACGACTGGCTGGCGATCGCCGCCGGCCGCAAGGGCGGGCTGCCGGACGCCGCCCGGCAGGTGCTCACCGGCACGCCCCGGGTCCGCTTCGCCGAGCTGCGCGAGGACGGCCGGCTGCTCGCGGTCGGGCGGGGCACGGTGACCGGCGGGGGCCGCTGGCTCGGCGTCAGCCTGCTGGAGACGGTGCCGCAGGCGCGCCGCCGAGGGCTTGCCGCCGCTGTCGTACGCGCCCTGGCCGGGTGGGGCGCCGCCGAGGGCGCCACCCACGCGTTCCTCCAGGTCGAGCAGAGCAACACCGGCGCCGTGGCGCTCTACCGGGGGCTCGGCTTCACCACCCACCACACCTACCTGACCCGGGTCGCCCCGGCGGCCTGAGCGGCGCTCCGATCAGCGCCGGACGATCTTGCGAGGGCGGGTGCGCTTCATCTCGGCGTACCGCTTGAGCTGGCGGGACCGGTAGTCCCGGCCCAGCGCGGTCAGGATCAGGTAGCCGACCAGCACGCCCGCCGCGGTGGCCGCGAGATAGAGCCAGATCTGCGCGAAGAACAGGCCCGCGCCGCCGCCGAACGGGTTCTCCCCGACCAGCAGCGGACCGACGAACACGGTGAGCGCCAGCGCGACCGCGACCGCGGCGGCCAGGTCACCGGCCCAGCGGCCCAGCGGCCGGTCGGCACCCCACCGGAACGCGGTGCCGGCCAAAATCAGCCCGATGACCAGGAACATGGCGAGCGAGACGCGGCCGGACGCGGTGTCGTCGTCCGGGAACGCGAATCTGATGACCAGCCGGGCCACCACGTTCACCCCGAACAACGCGGCCGCCAGCACGCCTACCGCACGCCACCGCTGACCCATCGCACGCCTCCCGCCCGTACCGCCCGCTCCCTCGGCGGGCCTCTTGGCTGGAATGTCTACCACCGCGAGCTGTGCGGCGTCAGCACCTCACCGTGCATCGGGCGGCGTCACCAGGTGCCGGAAGCCCAGCACCGCGAACGTGACCGCGCCGGCCACGATCAGCGCGAGGCCGAGCACGTTGTCACCGGCGAGCGCCAGATCGCCCTCGACGGTCCGGAACCCCCCCACCACGATCACCAGGAACCACGGCAGCGCGCCGAGCGCCACCGCCCAGCGCGTACCCGTCGACAGGTGGGCGAACCGGCCCAGCAGCACCGTCGTCGCCACCACGGCGACGACGCCGGCGGTCACCAGGCCGATACCGAGAAGCGCCCGCAGCCCGCCGGAGCGGCCCTGCACGGTCTCCCAGGCCCAGGTCGCGAAGATCAGGTCGAGCAGCGCCAGCAGGACGCCGGCCCAGACCGTCACGACGCCGCCGGCCACCCGCAGCGCGCGGTCGAGCACCCGCTCCGCCGGGCTCGGCGTCGCGGCCGTCGGCGGCTGCTCGGGGAGTGTCGACACGGGTACGGCCGGCAGCGTCACCGGAGACCGGCCGCCGCGACCGGGGACCGCCGCGGGTCGTCCAGGGCGATGCCGGCGAAGAGGTCGTCCTCCCAGCCGTACGGGCCGGTGCCCGGCCCCTTCTCGCCGACCGCGAGCGTGAAGTACTCGACGCCCATGAACTCGCCACCGAAGTTGCCGGCGATCGAGTAGAGCCACGAGTTCGCCGGGATCTGGGTGGCGTGGGCGCGCATCGCCGCCTCCTTGGCGGCGTGCTGGTCGGTGCCGTCGATCCGGGCGGCGATCTCCGCGTCAGGCGTGCCGAACGGCAGCTCGTCGGCGCTCTCGATGCCGGCGAACGGATTGTCCGACGACTCGGTGAACGTCTCCAGGCCCGCGTCGAGCACGCTGCGCGGCATCGCCGTCCAGTAGACCTTCGCCGGGGCGATCCCCTCGGCCGCGGCCAGCTCCACCGCCCGCATCGCCACCCGGTGCGCCTGGATGTGGTCGGGATGGCCGTAGAAGCCGTCCGGGTCGTACGTGACCAGCACCTGGGGGCGGACCTCGCGGATGACCTCCACCAGGTACCCGGCGGCGGTGTCCAGGTCGGCCTGCCAGAACGCCCGCGGGTGCTCGTTCGTGGCCAGGCCCATCATGCCGGAGTCGCGGTAGCGGCCCGCGCCGCCGAGGAACCGGTGGTCGGTCACGCCGAGCGCGGCGCAGGCGGCCGCCAGCTCGCCGATCCGGTAGCCGCCGAGCTGATCCGCCTCGGCCGCGCAGAGCTGCGCCAGCGCCGGGACGTGGATCTCGCCCTCCTCACCGAGCGTGCAGGTCACGAGCGTGACGTGGGCGCCGGTGGCGGCGTAGTGCGCCATCGTCGCGCCGGTCCCGATCGACTCGTCGTCCGGATGCGCGTGGACCAGCAGGAGGCGTCGGTCGGGCAGCGTCGTCACGCCCGTCACTCTAACCGGCGGTCCTGCCCGCCCGACGGTGATGCGTCCGCCCAGGTCGGCCACATCACCTCCGGCGCCCGCCTACGCTGCAGGCGTGGACTTTCCCGAGCTGGCCGCCCGTACCCGTCGGTTCAGCCACGGGGCGCCGCGCGCCGTCACCGTCGCGGGCGACGGCGCCCGGGTGATCTTCCTGCGTTCCGCGGGACCGGAGGACCCGGCCGACGCGCTCTGGCTGCTCGACGTCGACAGCGGCGAGGAACGACTGGTAGCGGACCCGGCGGTGCTGCTGGGCACCGACGCCGAGCCGGCCCGCCTCGCCCCCGGCGAACGGGCGCTACGCGAGCGGTTGCGGCTCAGCTCCGGCGGCATCGGCTCGTACGCGCTGGACTCGGCCGGCCGGGTCGCCGCGTTCGCGCTGGCCGGGCGGCTGTTCCGGGCCGACCTGGTGCACGGCGACGTGATCGAGGTGGCGGCGATCGGGCCGGTGATCGACCCGCGCCCCGACCCGGCCGGCGAGCGGCTGGCGTACGTCACCGACGCCGCCGAGGGGGTGCGCCGGGGCCAGTTGCGGGTGGTCGAGCCGGACGGCACGGACAACCTGCTCGCCGGGGAGGACCACGGCGTCACCTGGGGGCTGGCCGAGCACATCGCGGCCGAGGAGTTCCACCGCTACCGGGGCTACTGGTGGGCGCCGGACGGGCGCAGCGTGCTGGCCGCCCGGGTCGACGAATCCCGCCTGGAACGCTGGTACCTGCACGACCCGGCCGACCCGGCGACCCCGCCGACGTCGCTCGCGTACCCGGTGGCGGGTGGGCCGAACGCGGAGGTCAGCCTGCACCTGCTCGACCTCGACGGCGGCTGGGTCGACGTGCACTGGGACCGCGAGACCTATCCGTACCTCAGTTCGGTGGACTGGACCGAGGGCGGGCCGCTCATCACCGTGCTGCGCCGCTCGCAGCAGCACGGCCTGGTGCTCGCCGTCGACCCGCGCACCGGGGAGACGCAGGTGCACGCCGAACTGGCCGACCCCCGCTGGGTGGAGCCGATCCCCGGCACCCCGGCGCACCTGCCCGACGGGCGGGTGCTGGTCGGCGGCGAGCTGGCCCACGACGGGTACGACGCCCGCTGCCTGTTCGCCGACGGCACCCTGCTCACCCCACCCTCGCTGTACGTGCGGCGGGTGGTCGGACGGCTGCCGAACGGCCCGAACGCGGCGGCGGACCTGCTGGTGGAGGCGAGCGAAGGAGAACCGAGCCAGCGCCACCTCTACCGGGTACGGACCACCATCGGCGGCGGCGTGGACGCCCGCCGGATGGGCAGCGACCCCGGCTGGCACACCGCCTCGATCGGCGGGTCCACGCTGGCGGTGGGCATCGCCTCGCTGGAGCACCCGGGGGTCCGCTGGCGGGTGTGGCACGGCGACCGCGAGGTGGGCGAGTTGCGCTCGTTCGCCGCCACCTGCTCGTACGCGCCGCGGCCGACGATGGTCCGGGTGACCGACAGGCGGCTGCCCAGCGCGGTGCTCTACCCGGCCGAGCACGTCAAGGGCACCCGGCTGCCGGTGCTGCTGGACGTCTACGGCGGGCCCGGCCACCAGGAGGTGGTGGCGGCCCGCAGTGTCTGGCTGGAACGGCAGTGGTGGGCCGAGCAGGGCTTCGCGGTGGTCACCATCGACAACCGGGGTACGCCGGGCATCGCGCCGTCGTTCGAGAAGGCGATCCACAGGCGGGTCGCCGACGTGATCCTCACCGACCAGGTGGACGCGCTCACCGCGCTCGCCGACAAGCACCCGGATCTGGACCTGGAACGGGTGGCGGTGCGCGGCTGGTCGTTCGGCGGCTGGCTGGCCGGGCTCGCGGTGCTGCGGCACCCGGAGTTGTTCAAGTGCGCGATCGTGGGCGCGCCGGTCACCGACTGGGCGTTGTACGACACCGCGTACAGCGAGCGCTACCTGGGCATGCCGGAAGACGGGATGGACGTGTACGCCCACCACTCGCTGGTCGAGCTGGCCGCCGAGCCGCTGGGCGACCCGGCGCAGGCCCGGCCGATGCTGCTGGTGCACGGCCTGGCCGACGACAACGTGCTGGCCGCGCACACGCTGCGGCTGTCGGCGGCGCTGCTGGCGACGGGCCGCCCGCACGCGGTGCTGCCGCTGACCGGCGCGAGCCACCTGGCCGCCGGCGGGGTGTCCGAGCGCCTGCTCCGGCTGGAGCTGGACTTCCTCCGCCGCTACCTGTAAGGAAGGGCCCCCTTTTAACGCCTGCGGTAGAGGAAGGGCCCCTTGTTAACGCGAGGCGTCAACAAGGGGCCCTTCCTTCAGCTACGGGCTACTGCTTGACGTACGCGTTGACGAAGTTCGGGTAGCCGAACACGGAGGAGATGAACACCCCGCCCGCCTTGGACCCGTGCACGTTGTATGCCACGTCCACGTAGAGCGGCACCACAGGCGCGTGCTCCTTCATGATCCGCTCGTCGAGCTTGCCCCACTCCGGGCCCTGCTCGGACGGCGGCAGCGCCAGGATGCGGTCCATCTCGGCGTTGATCGCGTCGTCGTTGAAGTAGGACGAGTTGCTGTTGCCCTCGGCCTTGATGGTCCGGCCGTCGTAGAGCACCGGCAGGATCGACGCGCCGCTGGGCCAGTCCGCCGCCCAGTTGCCGATGTACAGGTCCCAGGGGTTGTTCTTCTTCTTGACCTCGTCCAGCTTCGCGTCGTCCGGGATGTTCCGGATCGTGATCTTGAAGCCGGCGCGCTCCAGGTTGCCCTTGAGCTGAACCGCGATCTGCTGTTCGTCGGTGTTGTCGGCGGCGCCGAAGACCAGCTCGGGCGTCTGGCCGCCGAGCAGTTCCTTGGCCTTCTCCATGTTGCCGGTGGCGCCGGCCGGGTACGCGTCGTACGCCTTGTAGCCGATTGTCGACGGCGGCATCAGCGTGGTGATCGGCTGGGCGACGGTCTGGCCACCGAGTGCCTTGATCAGGCCCTCGCGGTCGATCGCGTAGTTGAGCGCCTGGCGGATCTTCAGGTCCTTGACGCGCTGGGTGTTGATCACGAGCTGGTTGGCGCTCGGGGTCGGCGACAGCAGGGTCCGGGACTTCAGCGCCGGGTCACCGGCCACCTTCGCGACGAGGGCGGGCGGAACGGAGTTGAAGGCGAGCGCGCTCTGGTCGGCGCCGTTGTCCGCGATCACCCGGTTGTTTGCGGCGTCCTGGGTCGGGCCGAAGGTCCAGACGAACTGGTCCGGGTACTGGTGCCGCACCGGGTCGGTCTTGGCGTCCCAGTTCGGGTTGCGGTCGAGCGTGAGCTGGACGCCGACCTGGTTCTTGGCGATCTTGTACGGGCCGGACGAGAACGGCTTCTGATCGAGGTTGACCCCGGTGTCCTTCTCCGGCTTGAGCGGCGCCGTGGTGGGCAGCGAGACCGCGAACGGCAGGTCGCAGCGCGGCTTGGCGAACTCGAAGCGCAGCGTCTTGTCGTCCGGCGTGGTCAGGCCCGGCGGCAGCGACGTCTTGTTCTTCTTGAAGTCCCACTTGGTGTCGTACTGCGCGGTGTCGGCAAGCCACTCCTGGATGTAGGTGGGGCCGCCGGTGAGGTCCGGGTCGAAGGAGCGGGCGATGCCGTACGCGATCTCCTTCGAGGTGATCGGGCTGCCGTCCTCGAACTTCACCCCGTCCTTGATGGTGAATTCCCAGACCTTGCAGTCGTTGTTGACGTTCTTGCCCGGGGTCTCGGCCAGGTCACCCACGAGGACCAGGCCACCCTTGCCGTCGTCCTTCCAGGTGGTCAGGTAGCGGGCGAAGAGCGGGTTGGCCATCAGGCCGGCGAACGAGTACGTCCGCTGCGGGTCCAGGTGGGAGATGGGGGTCTCCCGGATGATGGTGAACGTCCCGCCCTTGGCCGCGCCGTCGATCTCGGCGGCCGGGCCCTGCGAGTCCTTGGGGTCGGTCGCGATGACCCCGGTCTGCTGCCGGTTGCCGTCCACCTTGGTGCCTTCGCCCGTGTTCTCCGAGCAGGCACCGAGTGCCACAACCAGTGCGATGGCGCCGCCAGCGGCGGCCGCTGCGCGTGGTCGCATGTCCTACCTCCTCCACCCGTGCGCCGAGCGCATCCGCCGACGTCCCGAGGATCGTAAAGAAGAAAAGCTACGAGTTGGATAACAGTTGTCGATAAATTTCGTCGCGGTTCAGCCGAGCCGTACCCGCGGGTCGATCACCGCGTAGAGCAGGTCCACCACCACGTTCGCCAGCACCACGAAGACCGCCGCGATCAGCACTGTCGCCATGATCGTCGGCAGGTCGCCCGAGCGGACCGCGTCCACAGCGGTACGCCCCATCCCGTTCAGACCGAATGTCGTCTCGGTGATCACCGTGCCGCCCAGCGCCCCGCCCACGTCCAGACCGGCGATCGTCACCACCGGTGTGATCGCGGCGCGCAGCGCGTGCCGGCCGTACACCTTGCGTTTGGCCAGGCCCTTCGCCCGCGCGGTCCGGACGAAGTCCTCCGAGAGCGTCTCCAGCATCTGCGCCCGGGACAGTCGCGCGTAGATCGCGGAGAAGAGGAACGCCAGCGCCACCCAGGCCAGCACCAGCCCGCTCGTCCACTTCAACGGATTGTCGAACAACGAGGTGTAGCTCGGCACCGGCAGCAGGCGCAGGTTGTAGACGAAGACGATGAGCAGCACCGCGCCGACGAAGTAGAGCTGCAACGAGGCGCCGGTGAGCGAGAAGCCGATGGCCGCCCGGTCCAGCCAGCTGCCCCGGCGCAGCGCCGAGAGCATGCCCAGGCCGACGCCGAGCAGCAGCCACAGGATCGCCGCCGGGATGACGATGCTCAGCGTCACCGGCAGCACCCGGGCGATGGTGTCCGAGACCGCCTCGTTCGACACGTACGACCAGCCGAGGCAGGGGGCGTCGCACCGGCCGCCCTGGGCGCTGCCCAGGTCCCGGCCGGTGAAGATGCCCTTCATGTAGCCGGCGTACTGGCTGATCAGCGGATCACGCAGGCCCAGTTCCTGGCGGACCCGCTCCAGTCGCTCCGGGTTGCAGTTCTTCGGGCACATGCCGGTGACCGGGTCCCGGGGCAGCGCGAAGAACATCAGGAAGCTGAGCACGCTCACCGCGAACAACGTGAGCGCGGCGGACAGCAGCCGGCGGATGAGGAATCGCGTCATGGACCGGCCTCCTACCGGGACGACTTCGGGTCGAGCGCGTCGCGCAGCGCGTCACCGAAGAGGTTGAAGGCGAACACGAGCGCGAAGATGGTGATGCCCGGGAAGAAGACGTACGCCGGGTCGGTCTGCAGGTAGTCGAGGCTGCGGTAGATCATGCGGCCGAAGCTCGGCGTCTCGTCGGTGAGGCCGACGCCGATGAACGACAGCGCGGCCTCGCTGGTGATGTACTGCGGCACCGCCAGCGAGAAGGCGACCAGGATCGGCGCCCAGGCGTTCGGCAGCAATTGGCGGAACAGCATGTGCCCGAGACCCGCGCCGCTGGCCCGCGCCGCCTCCACGAACTCGCGTTCCCGCAGCGCGATGATCTGCCCGCGGACCAGCCGGGCCGTACCGGTCCAGCCGAAGAGGGCGAAGATCGCGATGAGCACACCGATCTGGAAGTACGCCGGCACGGCCTCGCGCTGTCCGTAGAAGCGCAGCGCGACGGTCGGCATCAGGGCCAGCGCGATGATCAGGAACGGCATGGCCAGGGTCAGGTCGGTGATCCAGTTGATCACCGTGTCCAGCCAGCCGCCCAGGTAGCCGGCGAGCGTTCCCAGCGTCACGCCGATCACCGCGGTCAGCACGGCCGCGGCGAACGCGATGAACAGCGACGTCCGCAGCCCGTGCACCATCCGGATGAAGATGTCCCGGCCGAGACCGGGTTCCAGCCCGAACCAGTGCTCACCGGTCACGCCCCCGGCGTAGCCCAACGGCATGCCGTAGCCGTCGAGGCGACTCTGGAACTGCTCCTTCGGGCCCACCCCGTACAGCGCCTCGATGAGCGGCACGGCGAGCGCGACGAGCACGAAGAACGCCAGCAGGCCGCCGCTGATCAGCGCGGTGCGGTCCCGCTTGAGCCGCGCGAGGGCGAGCTGGCCGGGTGACCGGCCGACGAACTCCTTCTTGCCGCTCTCGCCGCCCTCGCCGGGCGACTCGATCTCGGCGAGCGCGACGCCCTCGACCGGCGACAGGCTCATTGGGACACCTCCACGGGTTCGCCGGTCGGCACGCCGACCGGTCCGCTCTCCGGGTAGTGGCAGGCGGCGAGCTGCCGGCCGTCGTCCCGCGTGGTCAGCGCCGGCTCTTCGGTGGCGCACCGGTCGGTGGCCTTCCAGCAGCGGGTGCGGAAGCGGCAGCCCGACGGCGGGTTGAGTGGCGTCGGCACGTCGCCGGTGAGGCGGATCCGTCCGGCGGGCCCGAGGGTGGTGACGTCGGGGATCGCGGACAGCAGTGCCCGGGTGTAGGGGTGCTGGGGGCGGGTGTAGATGGTGTCGCGGTCGCCGATCTCGACGATCTTGCCGAGGTACATGACGGCGACGCGGTGGCAGAAGTGCCGCACCACGGCCAGGTCGTGGGCGATGAACACGAACGCCAGGTCGAGGTCGTGTTGCAGGCTGCGCAGCAGGTTGATGACCTGCGCCTGGATGGACACGTCCAGCGCCGAGACGGGTTCGTCGGCCACGATCAGTTTCGGCTTCAACGCCAGGGCGCGGGCGATGCCGATGCGCTGGCGCTGCCCGCCGGAGAACTCGTGCGGATACCTGTTGTAGTGCTCCGGATTCAACCCGACCAGTTCCAGCAGCT
This sequence comes from Micromonospora sp. ATLC20, assembly GCF_057196585.1. Lineage (NCBI taxonomy): Bacteria > Bacillati > Actinomycetota > Actinomycetes > Micromonosporales > Micromonosporaceae > Micromonospora > Micromonospora sp. ATLC20. Next base: position 50,505 of record NZ_JBXUOV010000010.1, on the reverse strand, counting down.
CCTGCACCCGGTGTTTGACGCCGCCGGATGGGGTGATCCGGTTGACCTGCAACGGCATCGCCACGATCCGCCCGACCGTGTGGCGGGGATTCAGCGACGCGTACGGGTCCTGGAAGATGATCTGCAGGTCCTGCCGCAGCCCCCGCAGCTCACCCCGTTTCGCGTGGGTGATGTCCCGCCCCGCGAACGCGATGCTGCCGGCGGTGGGTTCGAGTAGCCGGACCAGCATCCGCCCGGTCGTGGTCTTCCCACACCCCGACTCCCCCACCAACCCGAGCGTCTCGCCGGGACGCACGTCGAAGTCCAGCCCGTCCACCGCCCGCACCGCACCAGTGGTGCGCAGCCCTTGCCGCACGGGGAAGTGCTTCGTCAGGCCGCGCACCGACAGCAGCGGCTCGGTCTCGGTACTCATCGGGCCACCCCCACCTGGGCCACCTCGTCGCGGTAGATCCGCTCCCGATCCCCCGCCGACAGATGGCAGGCGACCAGGTGACCCGGCGCTCCGGCCTCCCGCAGCTCGGGCACCTCGGTACGGGACCGGCCGCCGTTCACGTCGGCCCACCGGCACCGCGGATGAAACGCACACCCCGACGGCAGATTGATCAACGACGGCGGGTTACCCGGGATCGGCAACAGGTCCGCATCGGCGTCACCGTGCAACGACGGCACACTCGACAACAACCCCCACGTGTACGGATGCTGCGGCGCCCGCAACACCCGCTCCACACTCCCGTGCTCCACCGCCCGACCCGCATACATCACCAACACGTCATCAGCCACCTGGCTGACCACACCCAGATCGTGGGTGATCAACACGATCGCCGACCGGAACTCCTCCTGCAGATCCGCAAGGAGGTCCAGGATCTGCGCCTGCACCGTCACATCCAACGCCGTCGTCGGCTCGTCAGCGATCAGCAGATCCGGATCGTTGACCAACGCCATCGCGATCATCGCCCGCTGCCGCATCCCACCCGAGAACTCGTGCGGGTACTGATCGAACCGCTTCGCGGGCTGCGGGATACCGACCCGGCCCAACATGTCCACCGCCCGCGTCCGCGCCTCGCGTCTGCCGGCCCTCGGATGATGCACCCGATACGCCTCAGCGATCTGCCTGCCCACCGAGTAGTACGGATGCAACGCCGACAACGGATCCTGAAAGACCATCGCCATGTCCCGGCCCCGCAGCCGCCGCACCTCCTCCTCACCCAACCCCACCAGCTGACGCCCACCCACCGAGATCTCCCCCGAAATGGCCGTCCGCTTCGCGTTGTGCAGACCGAGGATCGCCAGCGAGGTGACGCTCTTACCGGAACCGGACTCCCCCACGATCCCCAACGTGCGACCCCGCTCCACCGCGAACGACACACCGTCCACGGCCCGCACCACACCGTCCTCGGTGTCGAACCGCACCCGCAGATCCCTGACCTGGAGATAGGGCCCGTCGCCGGAGCGCTGCTCCGGCACCTCCGGGCGGTCCGGCTCCCCGGACGGCACCGCCTCCGACCTGCCCATTGACCGCCTCCCCTTCGGTGATGAAGAGAACCTACAGGAAATCCCCAGAGGCGAAAATAAGCTACATCGAGCGGTCTGTCAGCGGTCCGAGCGTAACGACTCGGTCTCCCGTCCGCACGCCCCTCACCTGGGACATCCACAGCCGCGATTGGGCGTCGCCGCCTCGTCGTCGCACCCGTCGTGCGACGATGGTCGTGGCGATCAGGGAAGGATTCTCACCAGCACGAGGTGGAGGTGACCATGACCGCGGCGGTGTTCGGCCACGACGGCCCGTGGACCGAAGAGGAGTACCTCGCCCTCGGCGAGACGCAGGAACGCGTCGAATTCTTCGACGGGAGCCTCTACGTGACTCCAGGTCCCACCCCGCTGCACCAGAACATCTCCGGTGAGCTGCGGGCCGCACTCCGGGCACCAGTGCGCCAAGCCGGGCTTCGCGTACTGGAAGCGGTGAACGTCCGACTCAGGCCGGGCCGGATACCGATCCCCGACCTCGCCATTGTCGACGACGTTGATCTCCGGGTTCCCGTTATCGAGGCGAGCAGCGTCCGGCTGGTCTGCGAGATCATCTCCCCGAGCAACGCCGCCACGGACAAAGTGCTCAAGATGCACTACTACGCTGCCGCCGGCATCGAGTGGTATCTCCTTGTCGACCAGGAAACCCTGACGATGCACCTTTACCAGCGGCAAGGAGCGCACTACGTCGAGCGGTCCGTCACGAAGGCCGGCGAGGTACTGGAGCTGACGGATCCGGTCCACGCGACGATCCGGCCTGAGGATCTGCTCGCCTGACGGATGTCGGTGCGCTCGCCTAGGGTCGGCGCATGAGCGAGCGTCAGCAGGGCAACGGAGTGCCGGCATGAGCGAGTTCGACGCGGCGACCGCAGCCGTCCAGGCCGCTCTCGACGCGGGTGCCCGGTACGCCGACGCCCGGGTCATGCACCGCCGCTACGAGTCGATGTCGGCCCGCAACGGCGACATCGAGGAGCTGAGCCAGGACGAGAGCATCGGGCTGGGCGTACGCGCACTCGTCGGATCGGGGTGGGGCTTCCACGCCGTACCCGATCTGTCCGACGCCGCGGCCCGCGACGCCGGCCGGCGCGCCGCGGCGATCGCCACCGCGAGCGCGCGGGTGCCCGGCCCGCCGATCGACCTGGTGCCGGTCGAGGCGACGGTGGCGAGCTGGGCCTCGGACTGCGGCGTCGACCCGCTCGGGGTGCCGCTGTCGGACAAGGGCGACCTGCTGGTCCGCGCCACGGCGACGATGCGCGAGCACGGCGCCGACCTGGCCGAAGGGCTCTACCAGATCTGGGACACCTCGAAGTGGTTCGTCTCCAGCGAGGGCCACCGGATCGACCAGCGCATCCGGGAGTGCGGTGGCGGCATCTCGGCCACCTCGATCGGTGCCGGCGAGACCCAGCGGCGGTCCTACCCGAGCTACCGCGGGCAGTACGGCACCACCGGCTGGGAGCTGGTCACCTCGCTCGACCTGGCCGCGCACGCCGCCCGGATCGCCGAGGAGTCCCGCGAGCTGCTCACCGCGCCGCTCTGCCCGTCCGGCGAGACCGATCTGATCCTCGGCGGCGAGCAGCTCGCGTTGCAGATCCACGAGTCCGTCGGGCATGCCATCGAGCTGGACCGCATCCTCGGCTGGGAGGCGGCGTTCGCCGGCACGTCCTGGCTCGACCTGGCCCGCCTCGGCTCGCTGCGGTACGGCTCCGAGCTGATGAACGTGACGATCGACCCGACCATCCCGGGCGCGCTGGGCAGCTTCGGCTTCGACGACGAGGGCTCCCCGGCGGTCGCCCGGGACGCGGTCCGCGAGGGGCGGTGGGTCGGGGTGCTCGCCGGCCGTGACTCGGCCGCCGTCGCCGGCCTCGACTACGGCGGCAGCGTACGGGCAGACGGCTGGGCCCGGTTGCCGATGGTGCGGATGACGAACGTGGGCCTGGAACCCGGCCCGCACACGCTCGACGAGATCATCGCGGCCACCGACGACGGGGTGCTGATGGACATCAACCGGTCCTGGTCGATCGACGACAAGCGGCTCAACTTCCAGTTCGGCTGCGAGGTCGGCTGGGAGGTGAAGAAGGGCCGCCGGGGGCGGATGCTGCGCAACCCGACCTACACCGGCATCGGGCCGGTCTTCTGGCGCTCGATGGACATGCTCTCCTCGGAGACGGTCGCCTGGGGCACGCCGAACTGCGGGAAGGGGCAGCCCGGCCAGGTCGGGCACACCGGTCACCCGGCCGCGCCGGCCCGGTTCCGCGGCGTCCGCGTGGGGGTACGGGCATGAGCGAGCGCAGCGAGCGAATCAGCAGGCTCAGGGCGACGGTGCCTCATGACGGCACGGAGCGAAGCGGAGTGCCGGCATGAGCGAGCGCAGCGTGAGCGCCGAGTTGGAGATCGCTTCCGGGGTGGTGGACCTGGTCCGGCACACGGCCGGTCCGGGCGCCGAGGCCGAGGTGCTGGTGACCCGCACCGACCTGGCGCTGACCCGGTTCGCCAACTCGTTCATCCACCAGAACGTGTCCGAGACCGGCGTCGCCGTACACCTGCGGTTGCACGTGGACGGGCGGACCGCGACCGGCAGCGGCAGCCGGGTCGACGCCGACGGGCTGGCCGCCCTGGTCGAGCGGACCCGAGCCGCGGCCCGCCTCGCGCCGCCCGACCCGGCCTGGCCGGGGCTCACCGCCCCGACCTCGGTGCCGTCCGGCCCGGCCGTCGACGAGGCCACCGCGTTCGCCTCGCCCGACGAACGGGCCGAGCGGGTACGCGCGTTCGTGGACGCGGTCGACGGGCTGGAGGCGGCCGGCTACTGCCGCACCGCGTACCGGTCGGGGGCGTTCGCCAACTCGGCCGGGCACACGGCTGTGGGCCGTGCGGCCGAGGCGGCGATGGACGGCATCGCCCGCGCCGGCGGCGCCGACGGGGTGGCCCGGCTCTGCGCCGACCGGCTGGCCGATCTCGACGGCGCGGCGCTCGGCGCCCGTGCGGCGGCGAAGGCGCGCGCCGCTGCCGACCCGGTCGAGCTGCCGCCCGGGCACTACGAGGTGGTGCTCGAACCGGCGGCCGTCGCCGACCTGTTGCAGAACCTGGCCTGGTACGGCTTCAACGGCAAGCGGTACGCCGAACGGCAGTCCTTCGCCGAACCGGGCACCGCCCAGTTCGACCCGGCGGTGACGCTGGTGGACGACCCGCTGCACGCCGGCACGCTGCCGTTCGACCTGGAGGGCACGCCCCGGCGGGCGTTGCCGCTGGTGCAGAGCGGCACCACAGGGGCGGTGGCGTACGACAGGCGCGGCGGCGCCGAGGCGGGCACCGGGTCCACCGGCCACGGTATGCCGGGGAGCGCGACGTTCGGGCCGATCCCGCACAACGTCCGCCTGCTGGCGGCCGGCGCGGACCCGGGCGCGGAGTCGGCCGCCGCGGCGGTGAGCGCGGGCGTGACCGGGGCGGTGGGCGACCCGGACACCGCCGCGCTGGTGTCCGGGATGCGGCGCGGGCTGCTGGTGAGCGACTTCTGGTACACCCGGGTGCTGGACCCGAAGCAGCTGGTGGTCACCGGGCTGACCCGCAACGGCGTGTGGCTGGTCGAGGACGGCGTGCCGACCCGGGCGGTACGCGACTTCCGGTTCACCGAGTCGTACCCCCTGGCGATGGGGCCGGGCCGGGTGCTCGGCCTGGGCCGGACGGCGGTTCGCCAGCCCGCTCGCGTCGACGGCTCCTGGTACGAGACCCCGGCGCTGCGGCTGGCCTCCTGGCACTTCACCGGCGGCGCGTCCGGGTGACCCGGCGCGCCGCCTGGCGCGTCCGGGTGATCCGGCGCGCCGCCGGGCGCGTCACGGCACCGGTCGGCGCACCGTTCGGCCGACCCGCCACATTGATCATGAACTGACTCTTTCCAAGCTGCGGGACACACGGGACACTGCGTTGCGCGGCCGGGCCGTGAAGATCGGCGTAACGTGTGTCACTTAGCCGCACCGGTTCGCCGGTGTGGCCTCGCGCGTGCGCAGGACGTGACAGTGACGTCAGGGAGATGACTCGAATGACAACTACGTCGGCCAGGACGCCGAGACCGCAGCCGCGGGGAGGGCGGGCACGCGCCGCCATCGCGGCGAAGACGTTGCGGACCGACAGATGGTGGATCGCCCCGCTGATCACAGTGGTGGGCCTCAGCGCGTGGGTCATCTACGCGACGGTCCGGGTCTTCATGCACAAGTGGTACTGGGTGGAGCAGTACCACTACCTGACGCCGTTCTACTCCCCCTGCGTCACCGACCGCTGCGTCGAGGGCTCCTCGCACTTCGGCCAGTTCCTGCCCGGCTGGTGGATCATCCCGGACGCGGCGCTCACCCTGCCGTTCCTGCTGCTGTTCCGGCTGACCTGCTACTACTACCGCAAGGCGTACTACCGGTCGTTCTGGCTGTCGCCGCCGGCCTGCGCGGTACCGGACGGGCACCAGTCGTACAGCGGCGAGACGCGGTTCCCGCTGCTCGGGCAGAACCTGCACCGCTACTTCTTCTACGCCGCCGCGATCATCTCGCTGATCAACACCTGGGACGCGGTCCTGGCCTTCCACTCCCCCGAGGGCTTCGGCTTCGGCCTGGGCAACATCATCCTGATCGCCAACGTGGTGATGCTGTGGGCGTACACGATCTCCTGCCACTCCTGCCGGCACATCATCGGCGGGCGGCTCAAGCACTTCTCCAAGCACCCGATGCGCTACAAGGCGTGGACCGGGGTGTCCTGGTTGAACGTCCGGCACATGCAGCTCGCCTGGATCACCCTCGGCACCCTGGCACTCACCGACTTCTACGTGATGGCGGTCGCCGCCGGCTGGATCAACGACCTGCGGTTCATCAACTGAGAGCCTGGACATGACTGAGACGCGAATCGAACGACACCACTACGACGTCGTCGTGATCGGGGCCGGTGGCGCCGGCCTGCGCGCGGCGATCGAGGCCCGGCTGGCCGGCAAGAAGACCGCGATCATCTCGAAGTCGCTGTTCGGCAAGGCGCACACGGTGATGGCCGAGGGCGGCGCCGCCGCCGCGATGGGCAACGTGAACTCGCGCGACAACTGGCAGGTGCACTTCCGGGACACCATGCGCGGTGGCAAGTTCCTCAACAACTTCCGGATGGCCGAACTGCACGCCAAGGAGGCGCCGCAGCGGATCTGGGAGCTGGAGACGTACGGCGCGCTGTTCGACCGCACCAAGGACGGGAAGATCTCGCAGCGCAACTTCGGCGGCCACGAGTACCCGCGTCTGGCGCACGTCGGCGACCGGACCGGCCTGGAGCTGATCCGTACCCTCCAGCAGAAGATCGTCTCGCTCCAGCAGGAGGACAAGCAGGAGTTCGGCAGCTACGACGCGCGGATCCGGGTCTTCTCCGAGACCACGATCACCGAGCTGCTGCTCGACGGCGACCGGATCGCCGGTGCGTTCGGCTACTACCGCGAGTCCGGCGAGTTCGTCCTGTTCGAGGCGCCCGCGGTGGTGCTCGCGACCGGCGGCGTCGGACGGTCCTACAAGGTCACCTCGAACTCGTGGGAGTACACCGGCGACGGACACGCGCTGGCGCTGCGCGCCGGGGCCACGCTGATCAACATGGAGTTCCTCCAGTTCCACCCGACCGGCATGGTCTGGCCGCCCTCGGTGAAGGGCATCCTGGTCACCGAGTCGGTACGCGGCGACGGCGGCGTGCTGAAGAACTCCGAGGGCAAGCGGTTCATGTTCGACTACGTCCCGGACGTGTTCCGCAAGCAGTACGCGGAGACCGAGGAGGAGGCGGACCGCTGGTACACCGACCCGGACAACAACAGGCGTCCGCCGGAGCTGCTGCCCCGCGACGAGGTCGCCCGTGCGATCAACAGCGAGGTCAAGGAGGGCCGGGGTACGCCGGCCGGCGGCGTCTACCTGGACATCGCCTCCCGTAAGTCGGCCGACGAGATCCGCCGCCGCCTCCCGTCGATGTACCACCAGTTCAAGGAACTGGCCGACGTCGACATCACCAAGGAGCCGATGGAGGTCGGCCCGACCTGTCACTACGTGATGGGCGGCGTCGAGGTCGACCCGGACTCCGGCGCGGCGTACGGCACCGTGCGCGGGCTCTACGCCGCCGGTGAGGTGTCCGGCGGCATGCACGGCTCCAACCGGCTCGGCGGCAACTCCCTGTCCGACCTGCTGGTCTTCGGCAAGCGCGCGGGCGGGCACGCGGCCACGTACACCGATCAGCTCACCACCCGCCCGGCGGTGTCGGTGGCGGCGGTCGAGGCCGCCGTGGAGACGGCGCTGGCGCCCCTGCAGCGGGACACCGGCGAGAGCCCTTACCAGCTCCAGCAGGACCTGCAGGCGGTGATGGGCGACCTGGTCGGCATCATCCGCCGGGAGAGCGAGCTCGCCGACGCCATGCGCAGGCTGGCCGAGCTGCGGGAGCGGGTGGCGAAGGTCAGCGCGGCCGGCGGCCGGCGCTACAACCCGGGCTGGCACCTGGCGCTGGACCTGCGCAACATGCTCGTGGTCTCGGAGTGCACCGCGATGGCGGCGCTGGAGCGGCAGGAGTCGCGCGGCGGGCACACCCGGGAGGACTACCCGGCGATGGACCCGAAGTGGCGCCGGGTCAACCTGGTCTGCTCGCTGGACGGGGACGCGGTCCGGCTCACCGAGAAGCCGCTGCCGAAGATGCGGCCGGAGCTGATCGGGCTGTTCGACCGGGCCGAGCTGGCCAAGTACCTGACCGACGAGGAACTCGCCGAGTTCGACGCCCTCAACGAGGAGGCGAACAACTGATGGGAAGTAAGCGCCAGTTCCGCATCTGGCGGGGCGACGAGACCGGCGGGGACCTGAAGGACTACACGGTCGAGGTGAACGAGGGCGAGGTGGTCCTCGACGTGATCCACCGGCTCCAGGCCACCGAGGCCCCCGACCTGGCGTGCCGGTGGAACTGCAAGGCCGGCAAGTGCGGCTCCTGCTCCATGGAGATCAACGGCAAGCCGCGGCTGGGCTGCATGACCCGGATGTCGACGTTCGAGGAGTCCGAGACCGTCACCGTCACCCCGCTGCGCACCTTCCCGGTGATCCGGGACCTGGTCACCGACGTCTCGTTCAACTACGAGAAGGCCCGGGAGACCCCGGCGTTCGCGCCGCCGGCCGACGTGGCCCCGGGTGACTACCGGATGCAGCAGGTCGACGTCGAGCGCTCGCAGGAGTTCCGCAAGTGCATCGAGTGCTTCCTGTGCCAGAACGTCTGCCACGTGATCCGTGACCACGACGAGAACAAGCCGGCGTTCTCCGGTCCCCGGTTCTTCATCCGGGCGGCCGAGCTGGACATGCATCCGCTCGACGCGCGCACCGACCGCCGGGAGTACGCGCAGTCGGACATGGGTCTCGGGTTCTGCAACATCACCAAGTGCTGCACCGAGGTCTGCCCCGAGCACATCAAGATCACCGACAACGGGATCATCCCCATGAAGGAACGGGTCGTCGACCGCAGGTACGATCCCCTTGTGTGGCTCGGTAACAAGATCTTCCGGAGGGGTCAGGTGCCTCAGACCAGCGCGACCAGCGGGCATTCCAGCGGTGCCGTCACGTCCGGAGGGGCGCAGGGCGGGGCGCACGCGCACGGCGGCGGTTCGCACGCAGGCGGGGTGCACTCGCACGCGGGCGGCTCGCACGACAGCGCCGCCGAGCGTCAGGCGCAGCAGGGCGTCAACTGGCACCGCGAGGTGCCGCACCCGACCGCCCCGGCGGTGGACGCCAACGGCAAGCTGCCGCTGACCGAACTGACGTTCAACAAGGCCGCCGCGCCGTCGCCGTTCGGTGACGACGTGACGTTCCCGCTGCCGCCCGAGCACCTCAACTTCGCTCACCCGCAGCAGGACGAGCCGAAGCACTGAACAGCAGCGCGACGACGACGGGGGCCAGCGGCACACGCCGCGGGCCCTCGTCCCGTTTCTGCCCGGCTGTCCGGTTCACCGGACGGCCCGGCTCGGGCCGCGATCGTTCAGGCGGTGTCGAGCAGCGGGCGCAGCGCGGCCACGATCGGCACGTCGGCCGGCAGCCAGTCGACGCTGTCCAGCTCGGCGGCGGTCAGCCAGCGCAGCTCGGCGTGCTCCAGCGCCTTGGGCTCGTCGCCGTGCAGCAGGCGGGCGGCGTAGACGCGCAGCACGGACCGGCCGTGTGCCATCCGTACGTCGCGGCCGACACGCGCGCCGACCGCCACCCGTACGCCCAGTTCCTCGGCACACTCCCGGGCCAGCGCGTCGGTCTCGGCCTCGCCGGGCTCGACCTTCCCGCCCGGGAACTCCCAGCGCCCCGCCACCTCGGGGGGCGCGGAGCGCTCGCACGCCAGCACCCGGCCGCCCTCGATGATCGCCGCCCCGACGACCACCTTCGGCTCCCGCCGGTCGGCCTGCCCGCTTCCGCTTACCCGTTCGGTCCGCACGGGCCACCAGCGTGCCAGATCAATCGGCGGTTTGGGTAGCTGCGTCGACCGTCAGGTCAGCAGAACACGGAAGTGTGGGCGTGGACACACCATCTGAGTGGCGAGAGACTAGAGGGCGTCGACTGGGACACGGGATGGCGACGATTTGGCCACAAGCCGGCAACGACGCCTGGGAGGTGCGGTGATGCGCGTGCTGTTCAGCGGCCGGGCGAAGCACGACTACCTCAGCGACGCGCTCGCCCTGCTGTCCGGATGGACGCGCGAGGGCGAACAGATCCGCCGCACCATCGTCCTCGACGACACCCAGCACGCCGCGCTCACCGAGCGGGTGGCGGTGGTGGCCGACGCGCTGCGGCTGCGCCCCGAGATCAGCCGCCGGGCCGACCGTACCCAGATCCGGCTCGGGCACGACGACGGCGAGCCGCTCACCGAGGGCGAGGTGCTGCTGGCCGCGCGCATCGAGGACGCGGTCCGCGCGGTCACCGAGTCCTGAGCCGCTGGCACGCCCCGCCTACCCTCGGGTGCATGTCTGGCCCCACGTACGACCGCAAGGAACAGTTCCAGCAGATCCAGAGCGGGTTGCTGCCCGGCGAGCAGATCATCGCCGTCTACGACGCGATCGGCACCGGCACCGGCTTCATCGGCCTGACCGACCGGCGCGTGATCGTCCAGGACCGCTCCTTCGTCGGCAAGCGGTACGCGATCACCAGCATCCCGTACTCGAAGATCACCAGCGTGAGCGTGGTGAGCAACAAGTCCTGGGGTGGTTCGTTCTTCTCCACCGGGTCCATCGCGGTGCACGTCGGCACGCACACATACGAGGTCGAGTTCCGGGGCGCGCAGAAGAGCCACCACGTGCACAACGTGATCCTGCAGTACATCTCCTGACCCGCCTGGCACAATCGCCGCCATGCGAGGGCTGACGGCGCGATGGCGGGCCTGGGGCGACCGTCGACGGGCCGTACGCCTGCTCCGCCGCCTCCTGGTGCTCGCCACCGCCGCCGTGACGCTGCTCGGCGCCGCGACTGTCGCCGGCGCGGTCTGGGTCCGCGGCGCCGCCGAGGGCCACCTGTTCGACGCCGCGGACGCGCCGGAGACGCCGGTGGCCCTCGTGCTGGGCACCAAGGTGGAGCCGGACGGCACCCCGGCGCCGTTCCTGGCCGCGCGGCTGGAGATCGCCCGCCAGTTGTACGCCACCGGCAAGGTCCGGGTGCTGCTGCTCTCCGGGGACCACATGAACTGGGACTACGACGAGCCGGACGCGATGCGGCGCTGGCTCGTCGACCGGGGCGTACCGGCGGAGAAGACGGTGCTGGACCACGCGGGGTTCGACACGTACGACTCGTGCGTCCGCGCGTACCGCGTCTTCGGGGTGCGGCGGGCCACAGTGGTCACCCAGTCGTTCCACCTGCCGCGCGCGGTGGCGCTCTGCCGGGACGCCGGCATCGACACCGTCGGCGTCGGCGACGACACCGCCCGCCGGTACGCGGGCCAGTGGCGGATCAGCTCCGTCCGCGAGTACGGCGCGTGCGTGAAGGCCGCCGCGGACGTGCTCACCGGGCGGGACCCGGTGCACCTCGGCCGCCGGGAGACCGGAGTGGACGACGCGCTGCGGGCGTAATCCGGTTGTCCCTCCGGCTCGGCTGCTGGTCTGCTGAACCCCTCGAAGCCGACCGAGGGAGCACCGCCATGCCACACGCTGCGAAGCCCAGCCGACCCGTCGTCACCTCATCCGAAACGAGGCTTCGTGTTGTCGTACCCCATTCCGGCGGAGGTCACTGACCTCGCGCCGCGTCGCGTCCCGTCCGCCCGGCGGGAGGGCGCGTGATGTCCGTCTTCGATGATCCCGGCCTGTTCGGCCGGCTCTGGGCCGCCACCTACGACGGCCCCGGCAATCCCGACCCGGCCCCGGCCGTCGACTTCCTCGCGCCGCTGGCCGAGGGCGGCCCGGTGCTCGAACTAGCTGTGGGCACCGGCCGGGTGGCCCTGCCGCTGGCCGCCCGCGGCATCGCCGTGGAGGGCGTCGAGGCGTCCCCGGAGATGGTCGCGCACCTGCGCGCCAAGCCGGGCGGCGCGGACATGCCCGTCACCGTCGGCGACATGGCGGACGTCCCGGTCGCCGGGCCGTACCGTCTGGTCTTCCTGGTGTTCAACACGCTGTTCAACCTGGTCTCCGAGGAGCGCCAGGCGGCGTGCTTCCGCAACGTCGCCCGGGTGCTCGCGCCCGGCGGGGCGTTCGTCATCGAGACCTTCGTGCCCGACCCGGCGGACTTCGACCGGGACGAGCAGGTCCAGGTGCGGGAGGTGACCGAGGACTCGGCCACCATCCGCATGCACCGGTACGACCGGGCGGCGCAGACGTTCGTGCGCCAGACCGTCACGTTCGACGCCGCCGGCGTGCACCTCAAGCCGTTCGCCATGCGGTACGCGTGGCCGGAGCAGATCGACGAACTGGCGGAGCGGGCCGGGCTGCGGCTCACCGAGCGGTACGCCGACTGGGACCGGTCGCCGTTCGACGCGGACAGCCGCTCGCACATCTCCGTCTACCGGCGGCGGTAGCGCTCACGTCGAGGGCCGGGGTCTCGCGTCCCGGCCCTCGGCCTGCGCCGATACGCTGACGCGGCCGGTGTCCGCCGTCCCGGCCGGGAGGTACCGATGACAGTCACCGTCGCCGCCATGGACGACTCGCACGCCGACGCCGTGCTGGAGATCTACCGCCTCGGCATCGCCGAGGGGAACGCCACGTTCGAGACCGAGCCGCCGGACTGGACGCGGTTCACCGCCGCCCGGCTGCCCGGCCACCGCTGGGTGGCGCTCGACGAGGCAGGCGACGTGCTCGGCTGGGCGGCCTGTTCGGCGGTCTCCGAGCGCAGCGTCTACGCCGGGGTGGTCGAGCACTCCGTCTACGTGCACCCGCGAGGACGCGGACGCGGGGTCGGCCGGGCCCTGCTGGAGGCGCTGATCGCCTCCACCGAGGCGGCCGGGATCTGGACCATCCAGTCCGGCGTGTTCCCGGAGAACACCGCGAGTCTCGCGCTGCACGCGGCGTGCGGCTTCCGCGTCGTCGGCACCCGCGAGCGGGTAGGCCGCCACCACGGCACCTGGCGCGACGTGACCTTGATCGAACGCCGCAGTCCCCGAATCTGACCCCTTGATCACCGGGTTGGTCAGGCGCCGACGCCGACCAGGTGACGGCGCACCAGGGCGTCCCGCTCCAGGACCAGGTCGACCATCTGCCAGAACTCGGCGAGCCGGGGATGGGTCAAGCCCTCCTCGCGGCTGAGCTTGCGGCCGAAGATCGGGCTGTCCCCCGCGACCTCGCCACCGTTGACGAGCGTCGCGGCCGGCCCCGGCGAGCCGGCCACCGGCCCGACCCGGCAGCCGAAGGTGACGTGGTCGTCGAAGTCGTCGCGGCCCCAGCTGCCCAGGATCGCGTCGATCCAGACCTCGTGCACGCCGTCGTGGTGGTAGCAGCTCGCGAAGTAGACGGCCGCCGTCGCGTCGTCGGTGCGGATGTCGGCCCAGGTCCGCTCCGCGGCGGTGTCGCAGCAGCCGCAGACGAACTCCCGTACCTGGCGGGTGCTCTCGTCGATCCTCAATGTCACGGCGCGAACCCTAGCGAGCCCTACGCCGCCGCGCGTACCCGAAGGCACTTGACGGATCTACCACGCGGGTGCGATGGTTAGCTACATGAGTAACGAACCAATGGAGCTGGTATGGATGACGGTCGGCCGATCTTCGTCCAGATCGCGGAACTGATCGAGAACTCGATCATCGACGGGACGTACGCGGAGGAGACCCAGGTGCCGTCGACGAACGAGCTGGCGGCGTTCCACCGGATCAACCCGGCGACCGCCGCCAAGGGGATCAACCGCCTGGTCGACGACGGGATTCTCTACAAACGCCGGGGAATCGGAATGTTCGTGGCAACGGGGGCCAGCGAAACACTCCGAGAGCGCCGTCGGCACGAGTTCTCCGACCAGTACGTGCGGCCCCTCATCGAGGAGGCCCGCAAATTGGGCATCGGCACCGAGGAGCTGAAAAAGCTCATCGAGACATGGGAGGAACAACGATGAGCGTCGTGGCGGCTGCCGGCCTCACGAAGCGGTACGGCGACGTGGCCGCTCTCGACGACGTCACCTTCACCCTGACGGGGAACAAGATCTACGGCCTCCTCGGCCGCAACGGCGCCGGAAAGACGACGCTGATGCAGCTGATCACCGGCCAGCAGAGCGTCTCCAGTGGCGACCTGACGGTCTTCGGCGAGCGGCCGTACGAGAACGAACGGGCGCTGTCGCAGGTGGCCTTCATCAAGGAGAGCCAGACGTACCCGGCCGCCTACCAGGTCCGGCACGTCCTGAGCCTGGCCCGGCGGCTGTTCCCGAACTGGGACGAGGACTTCGCGCAGTCCCTCGTGGACGGCTTCGAGCTGCCCCGCAAGCGCAACGTCCGCAAGCTGTCCCGCGGCATGACGTCCGCGCTGGGCGTCACGATCGGCCTGGCCGCACGCGCGCCGCTGACCTTCTTCGACGAGCCGTACCTGGGACTCGACGCAGTCGCCCGGCAGCTCTTCTACGACCGGCTGCTGGCCGACTACGCCGAGAACCCGCGCACCGTCGTGCTCTCCACACACCTCATCGACGAGGTGGCCGACCTGATCGAGCACGTGGTGCTGCTCGATCACGGCAAGCTGCTGCTCGACGCGCCCAGCGACGACCTGCGCGGCGAGGTGATGGAGGCGACCGGCCCCGCCGAGGCGGTGGACGAGTTCGCTACCGCGTACACGGTGCTGCACCGCGAGCATCTGGGCGGTGCAGCCCGGACGACGCTGCGCGGCTCGTTCGACAACGCCGACCGGCTGCGCGCCAAGAAGCTCGGCATCGACCTGGCGCCGGTGTCACTGCAGCAGGCCGTGGTGCGCCTGACGACGGAAAGGACGAACTCCCGATGACTCGCATCCTCGACGTCGCCCGGATGCACACCATCGCCTGGATCGGCCAGCTGGCCTGGCCGTGGGGCATCATGGCCATCTCACTCGGCGTCAACCTGCTGATCTTCGCCTCGATCGACGAGGCGGCGCCGGGCAAGAACACCACGGGTGGCCTGGCCAGCCTCTACATCGTCTGCGCGATCGTCGCTGCCGCCTCGATCAGCCAGGTGTTCCCGTTCGCCCTCGGCATGGGCGTCACCAGACGCACCTTCTACCTCGCCACCATGCTGGTAAACGTGGTGCAGGCGGTCGTCTACGGCGTCCTGCTCTACCTGCTCAACCTGATCGAGGGCGCCACCGGCGGCTTCGGGATCGAACTACGGTTCTTCCGGATCCCGTACATCGACGTCGACAACGGGCTGTTGCAGATCGCCGTCTACGCGGTGCCGTTCCTGTTCCTGAACTTCGTCTCCATCTTCGTCGCCGTCTGGTACGTCCGGTTCGGCATGAACGGTTTGCTCGGGGCCGGCGCGGCCCTGATCCTGGTGACCGGCCTGCTCGTCGCGCTGGTCATCTGGCAGGACTGGTTCGGCGGCATCTGGGAGTGGCTGAGCAGCCAGCACCAGGCCAGCTTGCTGGTGGGATGGCCCGCCCTGATCGCCGCGGTGGCTGCGCTCGGAGGCATGGCGGCCATCCGCCGGGCGAACGCCTGACGACAGGCACGGGTGGCGGTCGCCGGTCCGCGATGCGGGCCGACGGCCGCCACAGCCATGTTCCGGCGGCCGACAACTTCGTCCGGTCGCATCGACAGTCGTTGTCGGACCCGCTCGCTAGCATTGCCGCGATCGCCGACGAGAGGGGTGCGCCGTGGACCAGAGCGACCTCAGGACGTTCGTGGACAGGGACCTGCAAGACGCACGCTTCACCAGGTCGACGCTGGCCGGCGCGGTGATGCGCGGTGTCGACGTGCGCGGGCTCGACATCGACGCGCCGTGGCTCACCGACGGCGCGCTGCTGGTCAACGGTGTCGACGTCGCGCCGCTCGTCGAGGCCGAACTCAACCGGCGGTTCCCCGGGCGCGAGCTGAGGCGTGCCGGGGATCCCGATGGGCTGCGCGCGGCCTGGGCGGCGCTCGAACGAGCCTGGGCGGCCGCGGTCGACCGGGTCGTGTCCATGCCCGACGGCGCCGCCGACATCTCGATCGACGGTGAGTGGTCGTTCGCGCAGACCCTGCGCCACCTCGCGTTCGCCACCGACGCCTGGCTCGGCAAGGCGATCCTGCGCCTGCCGCAGCCCTTCCATCCGCTCGGGCAGCCACACGCCGAGTACGAGACGGACGGACTCGACATGTCGATCTTCCCCGCGGCGCGGCCGAGTTTCGCCCAGGTGCTCGATCTGCGGGCCGAGCGGCAGGCCATGGTGCGGGAGTTCCTCACGGGCGTCACTCCGGAGCTGCTCGCTGAGCCTCGACCGTCAGCGTGGTCACCCGAACACGAGGCACCAGTCCTGCACTGCCTCCACGTCATCTTCGACGAGGAGTGGGAGCACCTCCGCTTCGCACTGCGCGACCTCGACGCGCAGGAGTGACGCCGTGTCTCCGTGTGGAGGGGGCGGTCAGTGCCTGGCCTCGTACCTGGTGAGGAGCACGCCACCCGGGAACGTCCGGGTCTCCCGCAGGGCCAGGTTCACCCAGTTGTCCAGGGCCGTGAAGAACGGCATACCGCGACCGATCAAGACCGGATGGGTGACGAGCACGTACTCGTCGATCAACCCGGCCCGCATGGCCGCCGCGGCAATGGTGGCGCCACTGATGTCCATCGGACCACCGTCCTCGGCCTTCAGCCGGCTGATCTCGGTGACCGCGTCGCCGGTGACCAGGCGGGTGTTCCAGTCGACCGGCCTGGTCGTCGAGGAGAACACCACCTTCGGCATGTCCCGCCAGCGACGGGCGAACTCGGCGTGCGCCGCTGTGACGCCCGGCTGTTGATCGGCGGTCGGCCAGTGAGAGCTCATCGCCTCCCACAGTCGTCGCCCGTAGAGCGCTGTGCCGGTCGCCGCCACCCGGTCGGACCACCACTGGAACCACTCGTCGCTCGGCGTACTCCAGCCGAGGTCGTCACCGGGCGCGGCGACGTAGCCGTCCAGGCTCACGTTCATGGCGAAGGTCAGTTTGCGCATCGTGTCAGCCTCCCGTGGGTCGGTGTTCGACGTACAGACCAGCACGGCGCCGGGAAGACATCGGTCAGGCCACGCCGAGGGCCGACCCACCAGGATTCAGACGTCGAAGCGGATGGTCAGCGCTGGTCGCCGCCTGACGGCATTGCACACGTCGAGCCGGGAATCACAGGGGCCGGCGGCAGGTTCTCGACTACCAGCTCTGCGGCTTCTTCCGCCGTTGCGGCCAAGCCGATGATCCGCTCATAACCGGCGGCAATGACCTGGTAAGGAGGGCCGCCGCAGGCGATGAGGGGCAGATCGTGGGCAGGGGTATCGGGCCAGCTCCAAGCGGTCCTGAAGAACTTGATCGTCCCGTGCGTTGCCATAGGGAAGAGGGCGCGCAACGTGGGGTGCTCATAGGCTGCCCGGAAGACCGGATCATCCACCCACCAGCCCTGCGTGTCCTCCATGAGCGCGCGCCAAACGTCGTCCGCCGATGTCGCCGGTTCCATCGGAGCATCCTTGCACGAGCAGCCAACTGCTCGATGATCCTGCTGATGCAGCGCTCAGTTCAGAATCAGACGTTGAAGCGGAACTCCACCACGTCGCCGTCCTGCATGACGTACTCCTTGCCCTCGATCCGGACCTTGCCGGCGGCCTTCGCCGCCGCCATAGATCCGGCCTCGACCAGGTCGTCGTAGGAGACCACCTCGGCCTTGATGAAGCCGCGCTGGAAGTCGCTGTGGATCACCCCGGCGGCCTCCGGCGCGGTCGCGCCGACCGGGACGGTCCAGGCCCGCGCCTCCTTGGGGCCGGCGGTCAGGTACGTCTGGAGGCCGAGCGTCCGGAAGCCCACCCGGACGAGTTGGTTCAGGCCGGGCTCGGACTGCCCGATCGACTCCAGCAGTTCGCGGGCCTCGTCCTCGGGCAGGTCCACCAGCTCGGACTCGATCTTGGCGTCCATGAAAATCGCCTCGGCGGGCGCGACCAGGCCGCGCAGCTCGTCGAGGAACTCCTCGTTGCCCAGCTCGGCCTCGTCGACGTTGAAGACGTAGAGGAACGGCTTGGTGGTGAGCAGGTGCAGCTCACGCAGGTGTTCCAGCTCGACCTTCGCGGCGGCGGCGCCCGCGTACAGGGTCACGCCGTTGTCGAGGACCTCGACCGCCTTCTTGGCTGCCTCGACCGCGGCGGCCCGGTCCTTGCGGAGCTTGGCCTCCTTCTCCAGCCGGGGCAGCGCCTTCTCCAGCGTCTGGATGTCCGCCAGGATCAGCTCGGTGTTGATCGTCTCGATGTCGTCGGCCGGGGAGACCTTGCCGTCGACGTGCACCACGTTCGGGTCGGAGAAGGCGCGCACCACCTGGCAGATCGCCGAGGCGTCCCGGATGTTGGCGAGGAACGCGTTGCCCCGCCCCTGCCCCTTGGAGGCGCCCCGGACCAGGCCGGCGATGTCGACGAACGAGACCGGCGCCGGCAGCACCTTCTGCGAGGAGAAGATCTCGGCCAGCTTGGCCAGCCGATCGTCTGGGAGCCCGACCACGCCGACGTTCGGCTCGATGGTGGCGAACGGGTAGTTCGCGGCGAGCACGTCGTTCTTGGTCAGCGCGTTGAACAGGGTGCTCTTGCCCACGTTGGGCAGGCCGACGATGCCGATGGTGAGACTCACGACGAACCAGCTTACGCGCCTCGCCGCCACCGCCGGGCAGGCAGGTGCGCGAAGCCGGTCACTGCGGCGCGGCGGACAGCAGGCGTGGCTCGATCCGGGTCTCCCGGACGGTGCCGTCCTCGGCGCGGACCAGCTCGTACGCGGCCACGCCGGGCCGGTCCGCCACCGCCTCGGCCAGGCGCGTGCCCCGGTAGATCAGCCCCACCCCGTCGTCTGTGCAGTGGCTGGCCGGCAGCGTGCCGTCGGCGACCAGCCGGTGCATCAGCGGGCGACGCTGCTCCTCGCTGTCGTAGTGCACGCCGTTGCCGTACGGGAGCCAGCCCAGCCCCTCGGTGAACGGCCGAAGCGCCGGGCCGTAGCTGTCGGTGGCGCCGCCGGTGTGCCAGCAGATCGAGCCGGCGGACACCCCGCCGAGCACCACTCCGGCCTGCCAGCACTCGTGCAGGATCTCCGGCAGGCCGTGCACCCGCCAGACGGCGCAGAGGTTCGCCACGCTGCCGCCGCCGACCCAGACGATGTCCTGCGCGAGCAGGTGCGCGCGGATGTCCTCGACGTTGGGCATCGGGTAGAGCGCCAGGTGGGAGGTGCGGAACCGGGTGCCGGCGAAGGCGCCGTAGAAGACGGTGAACCCGGTCGGCTGGTCGCCGGTGGCCTGGCCGAGGTAGCAGACGCGCGGCGCGTCACCGGCCCCGGCCAGGTCGGCCATCAGGTCGAACAGGGCGCTGGGCCGCGCGTCCCAGGGGCCACGGCGACGGCTGGTGAAACCCATGCTGGTGGCGACGATCGTCGGTTCGGTGGCGGGCACGGTTGTCCTTCCGGGCGGCGGCGGTGCCGATCATTGTGCCGAATCCGCGGGCCCGGTCTCGGCCGCCGCGAGCAACGCGCGCAGCAGATCGGCCAGCCGGTCCTGGTCGGCGGGGGGCAGCGCGTCGAGGATCCGCCGTTGCACGGCGAGCCCGGCCTCGGCTGACTCCTCCACCACCCGGCGGCCGGTGTCGGTGAGCGTCACCCGCAGCGCCCGCCGGTCGGCCGGGTCCGGCGAGCGCCGTACCAGGCCGGCCCGTTCGAGCCGGTCGAGGCGCCCGGTCATGCCGCCGGAGGTGAGCATCAGCGAGGCGGCGAGCGCCTTCGGCGCCAGCGTGTACGGCTCACCGGAGCGGCGCAGCGCTGCGAGCACGTCGAACTCGCCCCGGCCGATGCCCCAGCCCGCGTACACCTTCTCCTGGCCGTCGCCGACCAGCCGGGCCAGGCGGTAGATGCGGCCGAACACGGCCATCGGCTCGGGCCGCATGCCGGGGCGTTCCCGCCGCCACTGCTCGACGATCGCGTCCACCTCGTCGCCTGTCACGGCTGCCGATTGTGCCGCACGTCCCACTTCCCCTTTTCGCTCGGTCCTGATTAGCTTAGCACTAAGATACTTAGGGCTGAGAAAGAGGCCGACATGAACCCCCGTTTGACCGACGTCGCGCTCACCGCCGCCGCACCCGTCACCTGGGGCACCACGTACCTGGTCACCGCCGAACTCCTTCCGCCGGACCGGCCGCTCTGGGCCGGGGCGATCCGCGCCCTGCCGGC
This sequence comes from Micromonospora sp. ATLC20, assembly GCF_057196585.1. Lineage (NCBI taxonomy): Bacteria > Bacillati > Actinomycetota > Actinomycetes > Micromonosporales > Micromonosporaceae > Micromonospora > Micromonospora sp. ATLC20. The sequence goes on along the minus strand of NZ_JBXUOV010000010.1, from coordinate 30,223 downwards.
CGGCCTGCTGCTACTCGCCCTGACCCGCAGGCGACCACACGGCCTCTGGTGGGGGCGGGCCGCCGTGCTCGGCGCGCTGAACATCGGGGTGTTCTTCCCGCTGCTGTTCCTCGCCGCGTACCGCCTGCCCGGTGGCACCGCCGCCGTCCTCGGCGCCGCGCAGCCCCTGCTGGTGGCGGTGCTGACGGTCGCGCTTCTCCGCGACCGCCCCACCCGGCCGGCACTGGTCGCCGCCGTGGCCGCCCCGCTCGGCGTCGCCCTCGTGGTGCTGCGGCCGGGCGCCGGCCTCGACCCGCTCGGCGTCGCCGCCGGGCTGGCCGGTGCAGTGGCGATGGCCACCGGGCTGGTGCTCACCCGCCGCTGGGGCCGGCCGCCCGGCGTGGGCGTCCTCGCCGCGACGAGCTGGCAGCTCGTCGCCGGTGGCCTGATGATCGTGCCGGTAGCCGCCGCGGTCGAGGGCGCGCCACCAGTGCCCGACGGGCCGGCCCTTCTCGGGTACGCGTGGCTCGGGCTGGCCGGCACCGCGCTGGCGTACGTGCTGTGGTTCCGCGGCGCGGCGCGACTGCCGGTGTCCCGCGTGTCGGTGCTGGGCGCGTTGAGCCCGCTCACCGCCGCGGCGCTCGGCTGGGTGGTGCTCGGTGAGGCGCTGGACCCGGTCCAGCTCACCGGTTTCGCGGTGGCAGTGGGGGCGATGGTGCTGGCCCAGATGCCGGACCGGGCGGCGATCCCACCCGGCGCTCAGCCGGCCCGCAGCCGCCGCCAGTCGTCCGGCCACGCCTCGGCGGCGACGCCCTCGGGCAGCACACCGGCCGGTAGCTGCGCCGCTGCCGCGAGCGGCAGCGTGAACCGGTGCGCGGCGGCGGGACCGGCCGCGTACGACCGGTCGAGCAGCCACCGCACCTCGTCGGCGGTCCAGCCGAGGCCGGAACGCGCGGCGATCTCGCGGACCAGCCGCAGGCCGACCCGGGTGTCGTCGTCGTAGAAGCGCATGCACCAGTGGTGCGCCCACATGCCGAGCGCGCGCAGCCCGTCCGGGTCGAGGGAGCCGGCCAGCCGCCCGCAGGCGGTGTCCGCGAAGGGGCGACCGGGGTCACCGGCCCGATCACGCTCGATCGCGCCGTACGCGGCCGGCGCCACCACCCGCATCCGCTCGTAGAAGCCCTCCACCACCGCGGCGTCCAACGGTGCTCGCCCCGATCGCATCAGCGGACACCCCGCCCGGCCACGCTCGCCATGCCCCGCACCTCTTCTTGAGTTGGTGGCGGGACGCTACCGACCACTTACGACACTTTCTCGGGTCCGCCGGCCATGATCCACGCCACCTCGGCGGAGTGGCGGCGTCCCGGGGCCGGGGATACCGCCACTTCCCCGAGCTGGCGCGACTGCCGCACGTCATGTCCGAATCCCGCCAGCCGAGCCCGGTAGCTGCGAGGCAGGATCGTGGCATGGAACTGGACTTCGAGCGGTGCTACCGAGCCGTCGACAGCCGCGACCCGCGGTTCGACGGCTGGTTCTACACCGGTGTGACGTCGACCGGGATCTACTGCCGGCCGTCCTGTCCGGCGATGACGCCCAAGCGGCGCAACGTCCGCTTCTTCCCGTCCGCCGCCGCCGCGCAGGGGGCCGGGCTGCGGGCGTGCCGCCGGTGCCGGCCGGACGCGGCACCGGGCTCGCCCGAGTGGGACGTCCGGGCCGACCTGGTCGGCCGCGCCATGCGGCTGATCGCCGACGGCGTGGTGGACCGGGACGGCGTGCCCGGGCTGGCCACCCGGCTGGGCTACACCGAGCGGCACCTGCACCGGATGCTCCGGGCCGAGCTGGGTGCCGGCCCGCTGGCGCTGGCCCGGGCCCAGCGCGCGCAGACCGCCCGGATCCTGATCGAGACCACCGGCCTCGGCCTGGCCGAGGTGGCCTTCGCCGCCGGGTTCGGCAGTGTCCGGCAGTTCAACGACACGGTCCGCGAGGTCTACGGCGGCACCCCCTCCGAGTTGCGGGCCGGCCGTCGTGGCCCGGCGGCGGCCACCGGTGCGGGCACGCTCTCGCTGCGGCTGGCATACCGGCCCCCGCTGCACGCGGGCGCGCTGCTGGACTTCCTCGCGCTGCGCGCGCTGCCCCGCGTCGAGGTGGTCCGCGACGGCACCTACCACCGAGGGCTGCGCCTGCCGCACGGTCCCGCCACGGTGGCGCTGACCCCCGCCGACGGCCACATCGACGCGACGCTGCGGCTGGCCGACATGCGCGACCTGGCCCCCGCGGTGGCCCGCTGCCGCCGCCTGCTCGACCTGGACGCCGACCCGGTAGCGGTGGACGCCACCCTGGCCGCCGACCCGGCGCTGGCCCCGGCCGTCGCGGCCGAGCCCGGCGTCCGGCTGCCGCACGCGGTCGACGGTTTCGAGCTGGCCGTCCGCGCCGTCGCCACCCAGCAGGTCTCGCTGGCCTCGGCGCGGACCACGCTCACCCGCCTGCTCTCCGCCACCCGGGCGGCGAGCGGGGCGGCCGCCGACGACCCGGCGGACGGCCTGGTGGCGTTCCCCGGTCCGGCGGAGGTGCTCGCGGCGCCGGACACGGCGTTCCGGATGCCGGCGGCACGCCGGGAGACGCTCCGCGCGCTGGCCCGCGCGGTCGCCGACGGCGAACTCGACCTGGAACCCGGAGGCGACCGGGAGGAGACGGTCCGGCTCCTGGCCGCGGTGCCCGGCGTCGGCCCGTGGACCACCGGCTACCTGGCCATGCGCGCACTCGGCGACCCCGACGTCGCGCTCACCACCGACCTGGGCGTACGCCGTGGCGCAGCAGCGCTCGGCCTGTCCGACGACCCGAAGACCCTGTCCGCGTACGCCGACCGCTGGCGCCCCTGGCGGTCGTACGCGACCATCCGACTCTGGAGAGCAGCATGAGCACTGTGGACAGCACCGTCATCGACACTCCCGCCGGCCCGTTGAGCGTGCTCGCCGGCCCCGGCGGGGCGGTACGCGCGGCGGGCTTCACCGCCGACCCGGCGGTCCTGCTGCCGCTGATCCACCCGAGCCTGCGCGGCGAGCTGCGAGAACGGGCCGACCTCGGTCCGGTGACCGCCGCTGTTCAGGCCTATCTGGACGGCGACCTGGCCGCCATCGATGCGGTAGCTGTGGAGCAGCACACCGGCGGCGCATTCCTGACGCACGCCTGGCAGGTGCTGCGCGACGTCAAGCCCGGTGATCCGGTGACCTACACGGGGTTCGCCGCGCTGGCCGGGCGACCGGCGGCGATCCGGGCCGCCGCGGCGGCCTGCGCGCGCAACGCCGCCGCGCTGTTCGTGCCCTGCCACCGGGTGCTGCGCACCGACGGCACGCTGGGTGGATACCGCTGGGGGCTGGACGTGAAGAAGTGGCTTCTCGGGCATGAGGGACGGGTGACGGCTAGCTGACAGCCGGACTGTCACCCCCGGCGGCTACCGTCGGGTAGTGCCCGCGTCCAGCGACGGCAACCCCGCGGCGCATACCGGCGCCCGGTCCCAGCCGCTGCGCAACCTCTGGCGGCTGCGACCCTACCTGCGCCCGTACGCGATGGAGTTCGCCTGGCTGCTGATCGCGGCGCTTGCGGCCACCGCGGCGAGCCTGGCCGTTCCGCTCGTGGTGCAGCGGGTGGTCGACGGGCCGGTGGCCCGGCACGACGAGGCCGGGCTGCTCCGGCTCGGCGCGCTCGCGCTGCTGCTCGGTGTGGCCGAGGCGGTCCTCATCTTCATCCGCCGCTGGACGCAGTCGTCGTCCTCGGTCGGCATGGAGGCCGCCATCCGCGCCGACATCTACGCCCACCTGCAACGACTTCCGGCCGGTTTCCACGACCGCTGGCAGTCCGGCCAGTTGCTGTCCCGGATCACCAGCGACCTGTCGGTGATCCGGCGGTTCCTCTCCTTCGGACTGCTGTTCCTGGTGCTCAACCTGGTCACCTACGCGGCGGTGGTGGCGCTGCTGATCCGGCTGCACCAGTGGCTGGGGCTGCTGGTCGCGGCCAGCGCCGTACCGCTGTTCCTGATCAGCCGCCGCTTCGCGCGCCACTACCACGCGGCGTCACGCCGCATGCAGGACCAGCAGGGCGACGTCGCCACACTGGTCGAGGAGACCGCGCTGGGGTTGCGCACCATGCGGGCGTACGGGCGCGGGCCGGAACTGGCGGCCCGGTTCGCGGTCGGCGCGCGCCGGCTGCACGACACCGGGATCGGCAAGGCCCGGCTGCTGGCGCGGACCTCCGCGCTGTTCGACCTGGTACCCAACCTGACGCTCGGCGCGGTCCTGGTGGCCGGCGCCGCAGCGGTCGCCGACGGCGTGCTGTCCATCGGGGAGCTGGTCGCGTTCGTCAGCCTTCAGCTCATGCTGATCTGGCCGGTGCAGTCGCTGGGCTGGATCATCGCCAACGGCCAGGAGGCCGCGACCGCCGCCGACCGGATCCAGGAGGTGCTGGACACGCTGCCGACCATCGTGGACGCCCCGCACGCCCGGTCGCTCGACCGGGGCGAGGTGCGCGGCCGGCTCCGCTTCGAGGGGGTCCGCTTCCGCTACCCCGGCACGTCCGGCCCGGTGCTGCGCGACCTCGACCTGACAGTCGAGCCGGGCGAGACGATGGCGCTGGTCGGCGCCACCGGCTGCGGCAAGAGCACGCTGCTGTCGCTGGTCCCCCGGCTGCACGAGGTGACCGGCGGCCGGATCACGCTCGACGGGTACGACGTACGTGACCTGCGGCTGGACTCGTTGCGCCGGCTCGTCGCCGTGGCGTTCGAGGAGCCGACGCTGTTCTCCATGTCGATCTGGGAGAACCTCACGCTGGGCCGGCCGGACGCGAGCGAGGACGAGGTCCGCGCCGCGCTGACGCTGGCCCAGGCGGACTTCGCGTACGAGCTGCCGTGGGGGCTCGCCACCCGGGTCGGTGAGCAGGGGCTGTCGCTGTCCGGCGGCCAGCGGCAGCGCCTCGCGCTGGCGCGTGCGGTGCTCGGCCGCCCTGCGGTGCTGGTGCTCGACGACCCGCTCTCCGCGCTCGACGTGCACACCGAGGCGCTCGTCGAGGCGGCTCTGCGCCGAGTGCTGCGGGATACCGCGACCACGACCCTGCTGGTGGCGCACCGTCCGTCGACGGTGGCGCTGGCGGACCGGGTGGCCCTGCTCGACGACGGCCGGATCGTCGCCGTCGGCACCCACTCGGAGCTGCTCGCCCGGGTACCCGCCTACCGCGCGGTGTTGTCCGCCGAGCCGGAGCGCCGGAGCGACGGCGTCGGCCTGGTGCGCTCGTGACCGGCCGCGCGCCGCGGGTACCCAGGCCCCGCGACGCGCGAAGCGGTGACGGGTCGACCGGCGCGCGCCACGGCGACGGTGACGACCTGTCCCGCTGGCGGGGGCGGGCCACCGACCCGGACGCCGACCGCAGCCGGGCCGAGGACTCGTCCCCGGAGGCGGTGACCCGGCTGCGCGCCCGCAGCCGGGTCCTGCTGCGCCGGCTGCTGCGCCCGCACCGGCGGGCGCTCGGGCTGGCGGTGGCACTGCTGCTGGCCCAGAACGCCGCCGCGATGTCCGGGCCGTACCTGGTCATGCTCGGCATCGACAGGGGCATCGGGCCGCTGCGGGCCGGTGATCCCGGCCCGCTGATCGCCGTCGCCGCCGCGTTCGTGGTCGCCACCGCTGTCGAGTACGCGGCCCGGCGCGCATTCCTCACCCTCGCCGCCCGGATCGGCCAGGCCGTCCTGCTGGACCTGCGCCGCCGGGTGTACGGGCACTTCCTGCGCCTCGACGTCGGGTTCCACGAGCGCTACACGTCCGGGCGGATGGTGTCCCGGCTGACCAGCGACCTGGAGTCGATCGCCGAGCTGGTCGACGGCGGTATCGACAAGCTGGTCATGGCCGGGCTGTCAGTGCTGTCGGTGGCGGGCATCCTGCTCTGGCTGGACCTGCCACTGGCGGCGGTGACGCTGCTCGCCTTCCCGTTCCTGTTCGTGCTGTCGCGCTGGTTCGCCCGCGCGTCGGCCGGGGCGTACCGGCGCACCCGGGAGGCGGTGGCGCTCGTCATCGTGCACTTCGTCGAGTCGCTGCGCGGGATCCGGGCCGTGCAGGCGTACCGGCGGGAGGACCGCAACGACCGCATCTTCGGCGCGGTGAACGACGACTACCGGCGCTCCAGCCTGAGCGCGTTCCGGCTGATCGCGATCTATTCGCCGGGCATCCGGTTGATCGGCAACCTCACCGCGGCGGTGGTGCTCGGGTACGGCGGCTGGCGGGTGCTGGGCGGCGGCGTGGAGGTGGGCGTGCTCGCCGCGTTCCTGCTCTACCTGCGCCGGTTCTTCGAGCCGATGGAGGAGCTGAGCCAGTTCTACAACTCGCTCCAGTCGGCGACCGCCGCGCTGGAGAAGCTGGCCGGGGTACTCGACGAGCGCCCGGCGGTGGCCGAACCGGCGCAGCCGGTGCCGCTGCCGGCCGGGCCGCCGCGCGGGGCGGTGACCTTCCGTGCCGTCGACTTCGGCTACCGCCGCCGGACGCCGATCCTGTCCGGCCTCGACCTGACCGTGCCGCCAGGGCAGACAGTGGCGCTGATCGGGCCGACCGGCGCCGGGAAGTCGACAGTCGCGAAGCTGGTGGCCCGCTTCCACGACCCGGACGCGGGCGCGGTCCGGCTGGACGGGGTGGACCTGCGCGACCTGGCCGACGCCGAGCTGCGCCGGGCCGTGGTGCTGGTGACCCAGGAGACCCACCTGTTCAGCGGTTCCGTCGCCGACAACATCAGGTTCGGCCGTCCCGACGCCGACGACGAGGCGGTGGTCGCGGCCGCGCGGGCGATCGGCGCGCACGACTTCATCGCGGCGCTGCCCGACGGGTACGCCACGGACGTTCACCGGCGCGGCGGCCGGCTCTCCGCCGGGCAGCGGCAGCTCGTGGCGTTCGCCCGGGCGTTCCTCGCCGATCCCCGGGTGCTGATCCTCGACGAGGCGACCTCGTCGCTCGACGTGCCGACCGAACGCCTGGTGCAGCGGGCCCTGCACAACGTGCTGCGGGACCGCACAGCGCTGGTGATCGCGCACCGCCTCTCCACGGTGGAGACCGCGGACCGGGTCCTGGTGCTCGACGACGGGCGGATCGTGGAGGACGGCCCACCGGCCGAGCTGATCGCCGCCGACGGCCGCTACGCCGCCCTGCACCGCCAGTGGCGCGACTCCCTCCTCTAGCCCGTTCGCCCCCGCCGATCTTGCACTTGGCGCCCACGGGATACCCGATAAGCGGCTTACGCCGGGGCAGCAAGCGCAAGATCGACGGGGACAGGGGGCGGGGACAGGCGAGGACGCGCGGGGTGGGGAAAGTCGTGGAGTGCGGCAGCCGGGCTGCCTACCATCGGCTGATGACCGACACCACGAGGAGCGCCCGCGGCGGCGTCCCCGAGCGTCCGAGCCTGGACGGCCTCGAGGAGACCTGGGCCCGCCGCTGGCAGTCCGACGGCACGTACGCGTTCGACCGCACGAAGGAGCGGTCGGACGTATACGCGATCGACACTCCCCCGCCGACCGTGTCGGGCGAGCTGCACATGGGACACGTCTTCTCGTACACCCACACCGACACGGTGGCCCGGTTCCAGCGGATGCGCGGGCGCACGGTCTTCTACCCGATGGGCTGGGACGACAACGGGCTGCCCACCGAACGCCGGGTGCAGAACGTGTACGGCGTGCGCCCCGATCCGGCGCTGCCGTACGACGGGGGCTGGCGCCCGCCGGCCGCACCTGTGGACGACGCGGCCCGGAAGAACCCGACGCCGATCTCCCGGCGCAACTTCATCGAGCTGTGCGAACTGCTCACTGTCGAGGACGAGAAGGCGTTCGAGGCGCTGTGGCGGCGGCTCGGGCTGTCGGTGGACTGGTCGCTGACGTACACCACGATCGGGTCGGCGGCCCGTGCGGCCAGCCAGCGCGCGTTCCTGCGCAACCTGGCCCGGGGTGAGGCGTACCAGGCCGAGGCGCCGACGCTGTGGGACGTCGGGTACGGCACCGCCGTCGCGCAGGCGGAACTGGAGGACCGGGAGCGGCCGGGCGCGTACCACCGGCTGCGGTTCACCGGACCGGACGGCCGCGAGGTGCTGATCGACACCACCCGCCCGGAACTGCTGCCGGCCTGCGTGGCGCTCGTCTGCCACCCCGACGACGAGCGGTACGCGGACCTGGTCGGCGCCGCTGCGCGTACCCCGGTGTTCGGGGTCGAGGTGCCGGTGCGCGCGCACCCGCTGGCGGACCCGGCCAAGGGCACGGGCATCGCGATGGTCTGCACGTTCGGTGACCTGACCGACGTGACCTGGTGGCGTGAGCTGCGGCTGGACACCCGCGTGGTGATCGGCCGGGACGGACGCCTGCTGCCGGAGCCGCCGACCGGCGTGCCGGCGGAGCCCTACGCGGCACTGGCCGGGCAGACGGTGAACGGCGCCCGGCGGACGCTCGTGGAGCTGCTCGCGGACGCGGGCGACCTGGTCGGCGAGCCGCGCCCGATCACCCACCCGGTGAAGTTCTACGAGCGCGGCGACCGGCCGCTGGAAATCGTCTCGACCCGGCAGTGGTATCTGCGCAACGGCGGCCGCGACGCGGACCTGCGCGAAGATCTGCTGGCCCGGGGGCGGGAGCTGCGCTGGGTGCCGGAGCACATGCGGCACCGCTACGAGCACTGGGTGGGCGGCCTCACCGGTGACTGGCTGGTCAGCCGGCAGCGGTTCTTCGGCGTGCCGGTGCCGGTGTGGTACCGGCTCGACGACACTGGCGAGCCGGACTGGTCCCACCCTCTCACACCGGACGAGGCGACGCTCCCGATCGATCCGACGAGCGAGCCGCCGCCCGGATACGAGGAGTCGCAGCGCGGCGAGCCGGGCGGTTTCACCGGCGACCCGGACGTGCTGGACACCTGGGCCACCTCGTCGCTGACCCCGCAGATCGTCGGCGGCTGGGAGACCGACCCGGACCTGTTCGCCCGGGTCTTCCCGATGGACCTGCGCCCGCAGGGGCACGACATCATCCGGACCTGGCTGTTCGCCACGGTGGCCCGCTCCCACCTGGAGCACGGCACGCTGCCGTGGCACACCGCTGTGCTCTCCGGCTGGATCCTCGACCCGGACCGCAAGAAGATGTCGAAGTCCAAGGGCAACGTGGTCACGCCGATGGCGCTGCTGGAGCAGAACGGATCCGACGCGGTCCGCTACTGGGCCGCCAACGGCAAGCCGGGCATGGACCTCGCCTTCGACCCGGCCCAGGTCAAGGTGGGGCGCCGGCTGGCCACCAAGCTGCTGAACGCGTCACGGTTCGCGCTCGGGCTGGGTGCCGCCGACGAACTGCGGGCCGCGGCGACCCAACCGCTCGACACCGCGATGCTCGCCGATCTGTCCGGCGTGGTCGCGACCGCGACCACCGCCTTCGACGGGTACGACCACACGGCCGCCCTGATGGCCACGGAGGCGTTCTTCTGGCGGTTCTGCGACGACTACATCGAGTTGGTGAAGGAACGCGCCTACGGCACCGGGCCGGCCGCCGACTCGGCCCGGGCGGCGCTGGCGACCGCACTGTCGGTGCAGTTGCGCCTGTTCGCGCCGGTGCTGCCGTTCGTCACCGAGGAGGTCTGGTCGTGGTGGCGGTACGGGTCGGTGCACCGCGCGCCGTGGCCGACCACGTACGAGGTGGGCCGCGCGATGGAGGCGCCGGGTGACCCGGAACTGCTGCGGCTGGCCGCTGACGCGCTGGGTCAGGTGCGCCGCGCCAAGTCGGAACGGAAGCTGTCGATGAAGGCGGACGTGCCGCTGGCCGAGGCGCTCGGGCCGGCAGCCGTGCTGGAGCAGCTCGGCACCGTCGCCGACGACCTGCGCGCGGCGGGCCGGATCGCGAAGCTGGACCTGCTGCCCGACCGCACCACCGAACTGGTCATCGCCTGCGCGTTCTGATCCGTCAGGTACGCCGAGGGGCGGCCGGCGTGACGCCGGCCGCCCCTCGGCGGTGCATGCCTCAGTCGGCCGCGCAGGCCGCCTTGAGCTTGTCCCGGGCGGTGGTCAGATCCGCCTTGCTCGGCGACTTGCCCGGCGCCTTGGCCCAGGTGTCGGCGAGGTCGGTCATGGCGGTGGCGACCCCCTTCACCGCGCCGTTCACCTCGTCGCTGCTGGTGAAGGCGTGCGTGTAGAGCGTGGCCGCGCCCGCCGAGTACTGGGCGCTGACCGCCGAGTGGCCGGCCGGCGGGCCGATCTTCTCCGCCTCGGCCACCTCCTTCAGGGCGGCCGTGATGTCCTTCTCCGCCGTCGCGCAGGTCTTCCGGGTGGCCTCGTCGAGGCCCGCCGGCGCCGGGGTCACCGGCGGCACGGAGGTGGCGGCGGGTACGGACGGCGCCGCCGGCCCGGCCGAGGGCTTGTCGTCGCCGCCGTCGCAGCCGGACATGACGATCAGCGCCACCGCGGCTGGGGCCAGCAGGGCGAGTCGAGCCGAACGCAATGTGTCTCCCCGTGTCGGTGTTCGTAGCCGCCGCAAACTAACAGACCGGACACGGCAGGGCAGAACCCGTTTTCCGGCGCTCGTACCGGAGAACGGGTTCCGCCCCGCAGTTCAGCTCGTCTCGCCGGCCACGCTGAACGAGCGCAGGCGGTCGATCGCCAGCACGGTGAACCCGACCGCCACCAGGGCGGTGAGCACCGCCGCGACCGGCACCGAGACGGTGGTGCCGAGCAGCGGCGTCGGCGCCATCCGGTCGGCCAGGGCGATCACCCACTGCTGGATCGACAGCACCCGGGTGCCGCCGACGAACCGGCCCAGCAGCCCTTCCCAGATCAGCACGTAGACCAGGCCGAGCAGCACCGGCCGCCGGGTCACCAGGCTCAGCGCCAGGAACAGCGCCGAGTACGCCAGCGCGCCCGCCGCCGAGGCGGCGACCAGAGCGAGTCCGAGGCGTACCGAATCGGCGAGCACGCCCGCGACGTAGATCGGGACGCCGACGGTGACCGCTGTGACGCCGGCCGCGACCGCCAGCTTCGGCAGCACGATCTGCCAGCGCGGCAGCGGCTTGGTGAGGATGTGCACGACGGTACCGTCGTCGATCTCCGCGCCGAGCACGCCGGTGCCCACGATCAGGGCCACCACCGGCAGCACCACCGCGAGGCCGAGGCCGACGAGCACCGGCGGGCCCCACTGGCCCGGGTCGACGCCGAGCGACCGGCAGAGCACTGCCAGGCCGATCAGGACCAGCGGCAACGGCAGCAGCATGAGGAACCGGCTCCGGCCGAACAGGCCACGCGCGGTGATCCAGGTGACTGTCGACATCATGCCTCCACCAGATACGAGAAGACGCTCTCCAGCGACTCGTCCTCCGGCAGGAGCTGCCGGACCCGGATGCCGTGCCGGAGCGCGATCCGGGGCAGTGCCCGGGTGAACGCGCCGTAGTCGCCGGCCTTGACGGTCAGGCCGGTACGGCCCAGCTCGACGCCGGAGACCGACGCCTCGGCCATCAGCGCCACCGCCAGCGCCCGGTCGTCGGTGGAGCGGACCGCGAACACGTGCGGCCGGTTGGTCATCAGGCGGCGGATGGTCCGGTAGTCGCCGGAGGCGGCGAGCCGGCCGGCCACCATCACCTGGACCGTGCCGGAGACCTGCTCGACCTCCTCCAGGATGTGCGAGCTGAACAGGATGGTCCGCCCCGCGTCGCCGAGCCGGTGCAGCAGCGCCATCATGTGCAGCCGCTGGCGCGGGTCCATCCCGTTGAACGGCTCGTCGAGCAGCAGCACCTGCGGGTCGTGCACGAGCGCGGCGGCGACCCGGGTGCGCTGCCGCATGCCCTTGGAGTAGGTGCCGATCCGCCGGGTCTGCGCGTCCTCCATCTCGACCAGCTCGATCGCCCGCTTCGTGGCGGCCTCCGGGTCGGGCAGCCGGTGCAGCTTGGCGCTGGCGAGCACGAACTCGTACGCGCTGAGGAACGTGTGCACCGCCTCGCGCTCGCTGACCAGGCCGAGCCGCCGGTAGACGGCGGGGTTGCGCCAGGTCGGCTCCCCGTCCAGCGTCACGGTCCCCCGCGACGGGGACAGGAAGCCCGCCATCATGTGCAGCAGCGTGGTCTTGCCGGCGCCGTTGGGGCCGAGCAGGCCGGTCACGCCGGGGCCGAGCCGCATGGTGACGTCGTTCACCGCCACCACGTTGCCGTACCAGCGGGAGACACCGGCCAGGTCGAGCGTGCTCGTCGCGGCGGCGGGCGCGCCGGCCGTCGACTGGGTGCTGATCGCCGTCATCGGGCGGCCACCTTCCGGTATCGCAGGAGCAGCAGGCTGACGCAGGCGGCGACCAGCAGTACGGCCACCACGGCGTAGACCGGCCCGAAGTCGCCGATCGGCATGCCACCCCGTCCCTGGGTCAGCCGGTCGCCGAGCGCCCAGTTGCCCACGCCCCCGACGAGCGTCGGCGGGGAGGCCACGAAGGCCAGCTCGTTGATCGTCTGCGAGGGCAGGATGGACAGCACGCCGACGACCGGCGTGGTCATCAGGAAGACCGCCACGATGCCGCCGGCGGCGAACGCGCGCTTGCCGGTGAGCGAGGCGACGAGCAGGGCGATCGAGGCGAACACCACCGCCCACAGCCCGGCGTAGAGCAGCCCGGGCAGCAGGTCGAGCAGTTCGTCCCACACCCCGCCGATACCCCGCTTCGTGGTGAACGCGGCGCCGAGGAACATCACCAGCTGCGGGCCGCCGAGCAGCAGCCAGAGCGCGGTGACGAGCGCCAGCAGCTTGGACAGGGCGTAGTCGCCGCGCGGCAGCGGCCGGGAGAAGTACAGCGGCAGCACGCCGCTGCGCAGGTCGCGGGAGACCAGCTCGGGCGCGGCCACCGCGGCGAAGAAGATGACCAGCCAGCTCATCGCGTCGGCGAACTGGGCGTACGTCATCACCACCTCGCCGATCTGGCTGCGCACCGCGGTCACCCCGGCGGCCACCACTGTCACCACGGAGACGACGAGCCACGGGAAGATCTTGGCCTTGGCGCTGCGGCCCAGCCCGAAGACGGTACGCACGCCGTGCAGGTAGAGCGCGCCGAAGACCTGCCGGCGGCCGAGCCGCGGGCCGGTGTAGCGCTGGTAGCCGATGTCGTGGATGACCCCGGTCGCGTCAGACATGGCTGGGCTCCCTCGCGGCGAAGAGTTCGGCCACCCGGTGCCGCCGCTGGTCCAGCCGGTGCAGCGGCAGGTCCAGCTCGGCGACCGCGCCGAGGATCTGGTCGTAGGTGGCGTCGTCGGCGAGCGGGACGAGCAGCAGTCGCCCGTCGCGGGTCACCGGCAGGTCGAGCGCGGCGAGCCGGGCGGCCAGGTCGTCCGTGCCCTCGCTCACCTCGACGGCGAGCACGTCGGTGGCGGTGGTCATGGCGGACACCCGGTCGGCGCGCAGCAGCCGGCCGCCGTCGATGGCGACGAGCGTGTCGCAGATCCGCTCCACCTCGCCGAGCAGGTGCGAGCAGACCACCACCGAGATGCCGAACTCGGTGCCGATCCGGTGGATCAGCGCGAGCATGGCGTCCCGGCCGGCCGGGTCGAGGCCGTTCGTCGGCTCGTCGAGCAACAGCAGATCGGGATCGTGTACGAGCGCCTGGGCGAGCTTGACCCGCTGCTTCATGCCGGTGGAGTAGCCACCGACGGCCCGGTGCCGCTCCTCGTGCAGACCGACGTGGCGCAGCGCCTCGGAGGCCCGTTCCCGGGCGACGGTGCGCGGCAGCCCGCTGATCCGGCCCAGATGGGTGACCAGCTCGGCGGCGGACAGGTCGGGCGGGAGGGCGTCGTGCTCGGGCATGTAGCCGACCCGGGCACGGACCGCGGCGGGGTCGGTGGTGGGGTCGAGGCCGAGCACCTGTACCCGGCCGCTGGTCGGCGGGAGCAGACCCAGCAGGATCTTGATCAGAGTGGACTTGCCGGCGCCGTTCGCGCCCACCAGCCCGATGATCCCCGGCTCGACCGACACGGTGAGGTCGGCCAACGCGGTGACCCGGCCTCCGTACGTCTTGGTCAGCGACTCGGTCGCGAGCAGTGTCACGCCGTTCAGCGTAGAACTCCGGCGCCTCGCCGGAGCCGCTCCTGACCCCTGCGATCCCCTGATCCTCGGCCCTCGCAGCCCCTAGGTGGCGGGAACGGGGTAGCGGGGTGGCGACCGCTCCGGGATGCTGCCACCGGGTGAGGCGACTCGACGGGGGGCGGCATGACCGACGGTACGGACCGGACCATGGTGAGCGTGGTGGTGCCCACGTACAACTGCGGCGCGAACCTCGATCCGCTCGTCGCTTCGCTGCCGAAGCAGGGGCTGCCGCCCGGTTCGTACGAGGTGATCTTCGCCGACGACGGATCGACCGACGGCACCCCGCAGCGCCTGGACGAGCTGGCCGCCGCCGACCCGCACGTACGGGTCCTGCACCTGGAGCACTCGGGCTGGCCGTCGCACCCGCGCAACCGAGGGCTGGAGCAGGCGCGTGGCGAGTACGTCTTCTTCGCCGACGACGACGACTGGTTCGGCGACGAGGCCCTGGCCCGCCTGCACGCCTGTGCCCGGGAACACGACGCGGACATCGTCATCGGGCGGATGATCGGGCACCGGCGGGGCGTACCGCGGGAGCTGTTCCGGGAGAACCGGTTCGGCGTCACGCTGGCGAACGCGCCACTGGCCGACAGCATGACCTGCCACGCGCTGTTCCGGCGGTCCTTCCTGGACCGGCACGGGCTGCGGTTCCCGGAAGGCCACCCGCGCCGCCTGGAGGACCACCGGCTGATGGCGGCGGCCTACCTGCTTGCGGGGCGCGTCTGCGTACTGGCCGATCACCCCTGCTACCACCACGTCCGCCGGGCGGACGTGGGCAACGTCACCGCCACCCGGATGGACCCGGCCGAGTACTACGCGGCGCTGCGGGAGGCGCTGGACATCGTGGACGCGAACCGGTCGCCCGTCGCGACCCGCCTCCGCCTGCAGCGGCGCTGGCTGCGCAAGGAGATGCTGAGCCGGCTGCGCGGGCAGACCCTGCTGAGCGCACCGGAGCAGTGGGCCGATCAGGTGGCCGGCGAGGTGGGCCGGCTCGTCGAGGAGCGCTTCACGCCGGAGGCGGTCGCCGGGTTGCCGCCGATGTTCCAGGTGATCGCGCACCTCGCCGCGCAGGGCCGGGTGGCGGACCTGCGCCGGCTGGCGGAGTGGGAGGTGAGCGTCCGGGCCCACGTCTCGGTCGGCGGATGGCGGGTCCAGGGGCGGACGCTGACCGTCACCGTCGACGCCCACCTGCGCGCCGGTGACGAGCCGCTGCGCTTCGACGACCAGGGGCTGCCGGTGCTCCCGGTGGCCGACGCGGTGCCGGCCGGGGTCGTGATGCGGGCCGGCGGGGCGCGGACCGACGTCGTCGTCCGCCGGCGGGAGACCCGGGAGGAGTTCTTCCTGCCGGTGGCCGCCACCACCGAGCGGGCCGACACCGGCGAGGTGCGCCACCGCAGCACCGCCAGCGTCGACTTCGCGGAACTCAACGGTGGCCGGACCCGGGGCACCTGGGAGGTCCGGGCCCGGGTGATCCAGGCCGGCTGGGCGCCGGACGTCCGCCTGCCGCTCGTGGTGCGCTGCGCGGCTGACGGCGGCCCGCCCCGGGTGGAGGACTCGCGCCGGCTCCCGTCCCGGATCCGTCGCGCGGTCCGGCGGATCCGGGACCGCGCGCTCGGCCGGTCGGCGCGCGCCGGCAGCCGTTCGCACGATCGGCCGGCCGCCGCTCGCCGTTAGGATTCGATGACCCCGGTTCGCCCTCGGCACCGTCGCCGGACACGCGATCACCGGGAGGCCGGGTGGCGCTCTCGACCGATCGCCGGTGGGCTGCGAAACTGTGTGCCGGCCGGTGAGTTGGGGGTTCGATGAGCAACGGGTGGCTGCTGCCCGAGGACGTTCTGCGGGATGCGCCGTCGTACGCGCCCAGACCCGCTGAGCTGGCCGATCTCCAGTTGTTGCTGAGTGGGGCGTACGCACCGCTCACCGGTTTCATGAGCCGGGCCGACCTGGCCTCGCTGAACCGGCGCGGCCGGCTGGCCGACGGCACGCCGTGGCCGGTGCCGGTGACGCTCCAGGTGCCGGCGGCGCTCGCCGACGGGCTGGACCCGGCCGACCCGGCCCGCCGCGCGGTGGTGCTCACCGACGGTGAGGGCGCACCGGTGGCGGCGATGGACGTGACCGACGTCTGGCCGGGCCGCGAGGGCATGGTGGGTGTCGGTGGCGCGGTGCGCCGCTTGGGCGACGGCGGCCACGGGCCGTTCCAGCGGCTGCGGCGCGGCCCCGACGAGGTACGCGGACTGCTGCCGCCGGGCCGGGTGCTCGGCGTGTTCGCCGACCGTCCGCTGCACCGGCCGCAGCTGGCGCAGATCGCGCATGCGGCCCGTACGCTCGGCGCGCACCTGCTGGTGATGATCCCGATCGGCGAGGAGTCGATCGCCGGGCTGCCGGCCGAGGCGCTGGTGCGCAGCGTGTTCGCCGCGCGCGACCGGATGCCCCCGGCGACGCTGGTGGCGGTGCCGCTGGCCCGGCGGCGCGACGAGATCAGCGACGCGCTGCTGCGGGCCCGGGTCGCCGCCGCGTACGGGGTGACCCACCTGCTGTCCACCGAGGGCATGCTCTCCGGCGCCGGCCTGCGCGTGCTGGTGCCCCGCGAGCTGGCCTACGACAACCGGGACGGGCAGTGGCGCTGGCGTGAGGACATCCCGCCGCGCAACCGGCGGCTGGCGCTGAGCACGCGGGAGATCGACGACCTGCTGGACCGGGGCTTCCCGCTGCCCGAGTGGCACACGCCGCCGGCGGTGGCGAAGGAACTGTCCCGGGCGCGCCCGCCGCGGCGGCACCGGGGCCTGGTGATTTTCCTGACCGGCCTGTCCGGCTCGGGCAAGTCGACCATCGCGCGCGGGCTGGCCGACGTGCTCCGCGAGCAGGGCGACCGCACCATCACGCTGCTCGACGGCGACGTGGTGCGGCGGGAACTCTCCGCCGGGCTGGGGTTCAGCAAGGCCGACCGGGATCTCAACGTCCGCCGGATCGGCTGGGTGGCGGCGGAGATCGCCCGGCACCGGGGCGTCGGCATCTGCTGCCCGATCGCGCCGTACGCGGCGGCTCGCGCCACCGCCCGGGAGATGGCCGAGACGGCCGGGGCGGGGTTCCTGCTGGTCCACGTGGCGACGCCGCTCGCGGTCTGCGAGCAGCGCGACCGCAAGGGCCTGTACGCCCGCGCCCGGGCCGGCCTGATCACCGGGATGACTGGCATCGACGACCCGTACGAGGAGCCCACCGACGCCGACCTGGTGGTCGACACCTCGGATCTGAGCGTCGAGGAGGCCATCGGGAAGGTGATGGAGCACCTCACCGAGACCGGCTGGGTGGAGCCCCGCCTCCAGCCCGCCTGATCTCCTGACGCCGGACGCGTCCGGCCTGCGAGCACCTCGACCGCCGCCGTCCGGCCTTCCGGACGGCGGCGGTTTCGCATAGGCGTAGCTGCGCGGTAGTGTTCGTCTTTGTTGGAACACGTTCGACCGCGTGGAGTGCCCACGTGAGTCGGTGAGGCGCGGAGGTGAGCCGGGGATGCTGGCGCGGCAGCGGCAGACGGCCATCCTGGAACGACTGCGCCGCGCCGGTGGCGTCCGGGTCACCGAGCTGGCGGCCGAGTTCGGCGTCTCCGACATGACCATCCGGCGCGACCTGGACACGCTGCACGAGGCGGGCCTGCTCGCCAAGGTGCACGGCGGCGCGACACCGGCCGGTCCCGGCTCCACCGACGAGCCCGGCTTCCACGCCAAGTCCGTCCGCCAGTCCGCCGAGAAGGCCGCAATCGCCGAGCACGCCGCGGGACTGGTCCGGCCCGGCGCCGCCATCGCGCTGTCCGCCGGCACCACCACCGCCGAGCTGGCCCGGCGACTGGTCGACGTGCCCGGCCTCACCGTGGTCACGAACTCGCTTCCGGTGGCGGAGGCCCTGCACGTCGGTGGCCGGCCGGACCAGACGGTGGTGCTCACCGGCGGCGTCCGCACGCCGTCGGACGCGCTCGTCGGTCCGCTCGCCGTGGCCGCGATCGCCGCGCTGCACCTGGACCTGCTCTTCCTGGGCGTGCACGGGATCAGCGAACGGGCCGGTTTCACCACGCCCAACCTGATGGAGGCGGACACGAACCGGGCGCTCGTGGCCGCAGCGGACCGCCTGGTGGTGCTCGCCGACCACACCAAGTGGGGCACCGTCGGCATCTCGTCGATCGTGCCGCTGGACGCGGCGGACGTGCTGATCACCGACGACCGGTTGGCACCCGAGGCCCGACGGGTACTCGACGACAGGGTGGGTGAGCTGGTGACGGTGCCCACGACGAGGGGGGCGGAGTGAAGCGTACGCAGATCGCGCTGGCCGACGGCCGCGAGCTGATCTACTTCGACGAGCGGGACGACGCGGTCCGCGACCAGCCGGACCGGCGGGACCTGCCCCCTCCCCCGCCCGCCTCGCAACTGCGGTACGACCCGCTGACCGACGAGTGGGTGGCGGTGGCGGTGCACCGGCAGACCCGCACGTTCCTGCCCCCGGCCGACCAGTGCCCGCTCTGCCCGTCGCGGGGCGAGCGGCACAGCGAGATCCCGGCGCCCGACTACGACGTGGTGGTGTTCGAGAACCGGTTCCCGTCGCTGAGCCAGCGGGTGGCCGACGAACCGGCCGAGATCACGCCGTTCACCCCGGTACGCCCCGGGCGCGGCAGGTGCGAGGTGGTCTGCTTCACCGACGACCACAACGCCTCGTTCGCCCGGCTCTCCCCGCGCAGGGTCCGGACGGTGCTCGACGCGCTCGCCGACCGCACCACGGCGCTGAGCGCGCTGCCCGGCGTGGAGCAGGTCTTCCCGTTCGAGAACCGGGGCGTGGAGATCGGGGTGACGCTGCACCACCCGCACGGGCAGATCTACGCGTACCCGTTCGTCACGCCGCGCACCCGCACCATGCTGGCCGCCGCCCGGCGGTACGCCGACCGCACCGGGGGCAACCTCTACGCCGACGTGCTGGCCACCGAACGCGCCTCCGGGGAGCGGGTGGTGACGAGCAACGAGCACTGGACCGCGTACGTCCCGGCAGCGGCGCGCTGGCCGTTCGAGGTGCACGTGGCGCCGCACCGGCCGGTGCCGGACATCCCGGCGCTCGACGACGCCGAGCGGGACGCGTTCGGGCCGCTCTACCTGGACCTGCTGCGCCGCTTCGACGGGCTGTTCGATCTGCCCATGCCGTACATCGCGGCCTGGCACCAGGCGCCGGTACGGATCGACAGGGAACTGGGCCACCTGCACCTTCAGCTGTTCAGCATCCGGCGGGCCAAGGACAAGCTGAAGTATCTGGCCGGGTCGGAGTCCGGCATGGGCGTGTTCATCAACGACATCGCCCCCGAGAGAGCCGCCGAGCTGCTCCGCACCGCCTGAAAGGAAGGGCCCCTTCTTAACAACCGCGGCCCGAGCATGGGGCGCGGGGGGCCCGGGACAGGACCCCCCGCAGGGAAGGGACGGCTGGCTGCGCTCAGCAGCCTCGAAGGTCGGCCAGCCTGCGCGCGGCCTCGGCCCACCTTCCTGGACGCGACTGGCATCTCGTCCACCCTGTCAACGAGGGCGCACCGAACGAGGTCACGCCGTCCGTACCGGTCTGAGGCGTTAAAAAGGGCCCCTTCTACAACGCGAGGCGTCAAGAAGGGGCCCTTCCTTGCACGTCAGGCGGCGAGCTTGCGCGCCAGGTTCTCGTCGAGCGCGTTCATGAACTCGTCGGTGGTCAGCCACGGGGCGTCCCGCGAGATGAGCAGCGCGAGGTCCTTGGTCATCTGGCCGCCCTCGACGGTGTCCACGATGACCTTCTCCAGCGTGTTCGCGAACTCGGTGACCGCCGGGGTGCCGTCCAGCTTGCCCCGGTGGGCCAGGCCCCGGGTCCAGGCGTAGATCGAGGCGATCGGGTTGGTCGAGGTCTTCTCGCCCTTCTGGTACTGCCGGTAGTGCCGGGTGACGGTGCCGTGCGCCGCCTCGGCCTCGACGGTGCGGCCGTCCGGGGAGAGCAGCACCGAGGTCATCAGGCCGAGCGAGCCGAAGCCCTGCGCCACGGTGTCGGACTGCACGTCACCGTCGTAGTTCTTGCACGCCCAGACGTATCCGCCCTCCCACTTGAGCGCGGCGGCGACCATGTCGTCGATCAGCCGGTGCTCGTAGGTGAGGCCGGCGGCGTCGAACTCGGCCTTGAACTCGTTCTCGAACACCTCGGCGAAGATGTCCTTGAACCGGCCGTCGTACGCCTTGAGGATGGTGTTCTTGGTGGACATGTAGACCGGGTAGTTGCGGTCCAGGCCGTACCGGAACGAGGCGCGGGCGAAGTCCCGGATCGACTCGTCGTAGTTGTACATGCCCATGGCGATGCCGCCGCCGGGGAAGTTGGCGACCTCCATCTCCATCGGGGTGCCGCCGTCGGCCGGGGTGTAGGTGATGGTCACCGTGCCCGGGCCGGGGACGACGAAGTCGGTGGCCTTGTACTGGTCGCCGTGCGCGTGCCGGCCGATGATGATCGGCTTGGTCCAGCCCGGGACGAGCCGCGGCACGTTCGACATGATGATCGGCTCGCGGAAGACCACGCCGCCGAGGATGTTGCGGATGGTGCCGTTCGGCGACCGCCACATCTTCTTCAGGCCGAACTCCTCCACCCGGGCCTCGTCCGGGGTGATGGTGGCGCACTTGACGCCGACGCCGTGCTCCTTGATGGCGTTGGCGGCGTCGACGGTGACCTGGTCGTCGGTGGCGTCACGGTGCTGGATCGACAGGTCGTAGTAGTGCAGGTCGACGTCGAGGTAGGGCAGGATCAGCTGCTCCCGGATCTGCTTCCAGATGATCCGGGTCATCTCGTCGCCGTCGATCTCCACGACCGGGTTGTTTACCTTGATCTTCGCCATCGGCCGGCGCTCCTCTCGGGGGACACGTGCTCAAGCAGTACGAGCGTACTGGAAACTGACCGGCAGTCCCCAGGCGGCCCGGGTGGACCGCCGGAAAGCGGGCTGCGCCGCGCCTCGGCCCGCTGGCATCATCGTCCGATGCCGCGCAGCCGCACCATCGGGTCTATCACGGTCACCGCGCTCTCCGACGGCGAGGGGCCCTTCTTCCAGCCCCGCGGCGAGGCGTTTCCCGGTGCCACCCAGGCGCACTGGGCGGCGGCCGACCGGCTCGATCCGGGCGCCGTCACCGACGACGGCAGGTGGTGGCTACGGTTCCGCGCTTTCGCGGTGCGGTCCGGCGACGGACCGGTCACGCTTGTCGACGCCGGCATCGGCCCGGCCGACTCGCTCGCCGCGAGCTGGGCGCCGGTGCCGGGCCGGCTGCCGGCCGAGCTGGCCGCCGCCGGGGTCGATCCGGCCGACGTCCGCACCGTGGTCCTCACCCACCTGCACACCGACCACGTGGGCTGGGCCGGCGCGCTGTTCCCGAACGCGGACCACCTGATCCAGCGCGCCGAGGTGGACGCGCTGGAGCTGTTCCACCCGGAACTGCCGGCCCGGCTGCTGACGCCGTTGCGCGCCGCCGGCCGGCTGCGGGTGGTCAACGGCGAGACGCCCCTCACCCCGGGGGTACGGCTGCTGCACACGCCCGGGCACACGCCGGGTCACCAGTCGGTGCTGGTCGAGGCCGGCGACGAGCGCCTCCTGATCACCGGCGACCTGCTCGTGCACGCGATCCAGTTGGTCGAACCGGAGCTGGCGTACGCCCACGAGGAGGACCCGGAAACGGCCCGCCGCTCCCGCACGAGCCTCCTGACGACCCTCTCCCCCGCCACCCTGGCCACCCCCCACCTGACCGCCCCCTTCACCCCTCACCCCTCACCCCGTCGATCATGAGGTTGACCGCCTGGTCGATCTCCATTTCCGCCGTCAACTTCATGATCGACGGGGAGAACGGGGAGAACGGGGAGGACCGCGGGCGGGACGGCAGAAGGCCCGCCGGCGCGTGCCGGCGGGCCTTCGATGCAGTGGTCGGGCGTCACATGCTGGCGACGTCGCCCTGCTTGGCGCGGACGGCCTCGGCGGCCTCCTTCAGCGCGGCCAGCTCGTCGGCGTCCAGGTCGGTCTCGACGACCCGCTTCACGCCCTCGGCGCCGATCTCGGCCTCGACGCCCAGGTAGACGCCGGAGATGCCGTACTCGCCGTCGACCCAGGCGCAGACCGGCATGACGGCGCCGGAGTCCTCGGCCACGGCCTTCGCCATCCGGGCCGCGGCGGCGGACGGGGCGTAGTACGCCGAACCGGTCTTGAGCAGCGCGACGACCTCGGCGCCACCGTTGCGGGTCTTGACGACCAGCTCCTCGATCTGCTCGGCCGGCATGACGTCACGCAGCGGCTTGCCGTTCACGGTGCTCTTCGACGGCACCGGGACCATGGTGTCGCCGTGCGAGCCGAGCGTCAGGGTCCGTACCGACTTCACCGGTACGCTCAGCGCCTCGGCGACGAAGTTGGTGAAGCGGGCGGTGTCCAGCATGCCGGCCTGGCCGAGCACCCGGTTCTTCGGGAACTGGGTGGCGAGCTGGGCCAGCGCGGTCATCTCGTCGAGCGGGTTGGACACCACGATGACGACGGCGTTCGGGGCGTACTTGGCGACGTTCTCGGCGACCTGCCGGACGATCTTGGCGTTGGTCTCCAGCAGGTCCATCCGGCTCATGCCCGGCTTGCGCGGCAGGCCGGCGGTGATGACGACGACGTCCGAGCCCTCGATGGCCTCGTAGCCCTCGCCGTTCGGGCCGGTGGTGACGCCGACGACCTTGGTCTCGAAGCCCTCGACCGCGCGGGACTGGTTGAGGTCGAGCGCGAGACCCGCCGGCTTGCCCTCCACGATGTCGGTGATCACAACGGTGTCGAAGACGTCGTACTCGGCCAGGCGCTGTGCGGTGGTCGAGCCGTAGAAGCCGGCGCCGACGACAGTGACCTTCTTACCCATGGTCGTCCCACTCCCTGATACCAGTCGGTTTTCCGGACCGTATCAGCCATCCTGGCACCGATCAGGTCAGGGGCGGACGGTTATGACCTGGGTGGGTGTCAGGCGGTCCGCTCGGCCCGTTCGACCACGTTCGTCAGCAGCATCGCCCGGGTCATCGGACCGACGCCCCCGGGCATCGGCACCAGCTTGCCGGCGACCTCGGCCACCTCCGGGTCCACGTCGCCGGTGTAGCGGCCCTTGCCGTCCTCGCCGATGACCCGCGTGATCCCGACGTCCACCACCGTCGCGCCCGGGTTGATCATGTCGGCGGTGAGCAGCCCGGGCACGCCGGCGGCGACGATGACGACGTCGGCGGCGCGGGTGTGCGCGGCCAGGTCGAGCGTGCCGGTGTGGCAGAGCGTCACAGTGGCGTTCTCGCTGCGCCGGGTCAGCAGTAGGCCCAGCGGGCGGCCGACCGTGTTGCCCCGGCCGACCACTGCCACGTTCGCGCCGCGCAGCGGCACGTCGTGCCGGCGCAGCAGTTCCACGATGCCGCGCGGGGTGCAGGGCAGCGGCGCGTCGTACCCGAGGACGAGCCGGCCCAGGTTGACCGGGTGCAGCCCGTCGGCGTCCTTGTCCGGGTCGATCGACTCCAGCGCGCGCTGGGTGTCGAGGTGACCGGGGAGCGGGAGCTGGACGATGTAGCCGTGGCAGGCCGGGTCCGCGTTCAGCTCGGCCAGCGCCGCGTCGAGCTGCTCCTGGGTGGCGTCCGCGGGCAGCGCGACCCGCAGCGAGGCGATGCCGACCTCGGCGCAGTCGCGGTGCTTTCCGTTGACGTACGCCTGGGAGCCGGGGTCCTCCCCGACCAGCACGGTGCCCAGGCCGGGGGTGATGCCGCGTTCCGCGAGCGCCTTGACCCGGGCCCGTAGCTCGTCCTTGATCTCCGCCGCGGTGGCCTTGCCGTCCAGGATCGTCGCCGTCACGCCGTGATCGTCTCACGCCCGCGGGCGGGCCCGGACGACGACGGCCGACGATCACGCTCCGCAACGTGCCCTAACTCACGGAGAGTGACCAATCACTGCGACACAGCGGCCCGGACACACCCTGACGGGCAGGGACCGGACAGGCGGACCGGACGTCGCAGACGCGCTCGACCGGACCTCGAACGGACCATCAAGGGTGCATAAAAGGCCAGCTAGAAGCGGGGTTTAGCACGCACGGACAGCAGCGACAAGGCTCGCCGAACACGATCCGTCATCAGTTGACCACGCACTAGTTGTCGGCGGGCCGGATCGCGACCTACCGTTACCACTCGTTGCGCAGAGTCACCCAGCGTCGGGACGACCGCGCAGCGTGAGGAGATGAGGAGACCCCCAATGCGTGTTCGTAGGCTCGCGGCCTGGGCCGCGCTCCCGCTCGCGGTGACGCTGGGCCTGACGGCCTGCGGCTCGGGCGGTGGCGGCGGCGGTGCCGGCGACTCCGACGCGGCCGTGCGGATCGAGATCGCCGAGCCGCAGCACCTCGTGCCGACAAACACCAACGAGACGAGCGGCTCCCAGGTCCTGTCGGCCCTGTTCAGCCCGCTCGTCGACTACGACGAGGCGAACAAGCCGCACGAGGTGGCAGCCGAGAAGGTGACGACGTCCGACAACAAGGTCTGGACGATCAAGCTGAAGCCCGGCTACACGTTCCACAACGGCGAGAAGGTCACCGCCGACAACTACATCGACGCCTGGAACTACGGCGCGTACGCGCCGAACGGCCAGAACTCCAGCTACTTCTTCGAGAAGGTGGCCGGCTACGACGACCTCCAGGGCGAGAGCCCGAAGGCGACGACGATGAGCGGGCTGAAGAAGGTCGACGACCTGACCTTCACCGTGACGCTCAGCCAGCCGTACGTGGACTTCAAGTCCATGCTCGGCTACACCGCCTTCTACCCGCTGCCCGAGGCGGCCTTCTCCGCGCCGGGCGTGCTCGCCGAAGGCTACGAGCAGGCACCGATCGGCCAGGGCCCGTTCAAGATGAAGGGCAGCTGGCAGCACGACGCCAAGGTCGAGGTGGAGCGCTACGACGCGTTCCCGGGTCAGCAGCCCAAGGTCGGCGGCGTCGAGTTCCGCATCTACCAGCAGCCGACCGCGGCGTACGCGGACGTGCTGTCGGACAACCTCGACGTGATCAAGACGATCCCGACCGAGAACCTGTCGACCGCCGCGACCGACCTGGGCGACCGCTTCCAGCAGAGCCCGGCGTCGTCGCTGCAGGTGCTGGCCTTCCCGACGTTCCAGGAGGAGTTCAGCAAGCCCGAGGTGCGCAAGGCGATCTCGATGGCGATCGACCGGGACGAGATCACCAAGTCGATCTTCAAGGACTCGCAGCAGCCGGCCCGCTCGTTCGTCTCGCCGGTGGTCGCCGGTTACCGGGAGAACACCATCGGCACGGCGGGCGCGTTCGACCCGGTCAAGGCCAAGGCCATGTACGAGGCCGCGGGCGGCCCGAAGAAGATCGAGCTGTCCTACAACGGCGACGGCGGCCACAAGGACTGGATCGACGCCACCTGCAACCAGCTCAAGGCCAACCTGGGCGTGGAGTGCGTCGGCACCGCCGAGCCGAAGTTCGCGGACCTGCTGACCAAGCTCAAGCAGAAGCAGCCGGTCGGCCTGTTCCGGATGGGCTGGGTCATGGACTACCCGTCCATGGAGAACTACCTCGGCCCGCTGTACAGCACCACCGGCTCGTCGAACTACTACGGCTACAGCAACCCGGAGTTCGACAAGCTGCTCGCCGAGGGCGCCCGCGCGGCGACCGAGGACGAGGCGATCAAGAAGTACCAGGCGGCGGAGGACCTGCTCGCGCAGGACATGCCGGTGATCCCGCTGCGGTACGGGCAGAACAACTTCGGCCACTCGACCAAGGTCAAGAACGTCCACGTGGACCTCTTCGACCGGGTGGACCTGCTGAAGATCGAACGCGCCTGACACCCCGCTGACGGGCCGGGCCACCCCCACCGGGTGGCCCGGCCCTCGCATTGGCACGCATTTCGCCCGGTTTCGGCAAACTTGCCAGCATGCTCCGCTTCATCCTGCGGCGACTGCTCCAGATGGTCCTCGCCTTCTTCGGGACCACGCTGATCGTCTACGCGCTGATGTTCGCCGGGCAGGGCGACCCGATCCAGGCCCTCGCCGGGGAGCGGCCGGTGACCGCCGCGCAGCGGGCCTACCTGACCGAGAAGTACCACCTGGACGCGACGGGTGTCGGCGGCTTCTTCTACCGCTACTTCGACTACCTGGGCGGCCTGGTCCAGGGTGACCTCGGGCAGTCGCTGACCGGACGGCAGATCAGCGACATCCTCGCCGCCGCCTGGCCGGTCACCGTGAAGCTCGCCGTGATCGCGATGGCCGTGACGGTGATCTTCGGGGTCACCGCCGGCGTGATCGCGGCGATCCGCCGCTCCGGCGTGTTCGACCACGCCACGCTCGTGCTCACGCTGCTGGTGCTCGGCATCCCCACCATCGTGCTGGCCCCGCTGGCGCAGTACTTCCTCGGCGTACGCTGGCCGGTCTTCCCGCCCACCGCCGGAGCGCAACCCTCCTTCTACGCGCTGCTGCTCCCCGGCCTCGTGCTCGGCTCGTTGTCGCTGGCCACCGCGCTGCGGCTGACCCGTACCTCGGTGACCGAGAACCTGCGCGCCGACTACGTCCGCACCGCCCGCTCCAAGGGCCTGCGGCGGCGCCGCATCGTCGGCGTGCACGTGCTGCGCAACTCGCTCATCCCGGTGGTCACCTTCCTCGGCGTCGAGCTGGGCAACCTGATGGGCGGCGCGATCATCACCGAAGGCGTGTTCAACGTCCCGGGCGTCGGCTTCAACCTGTTCCGCGGCATCCGCACCGAGGACGGCCCCCTGGTGGTCGGCATCGTGAGCGTGCTCGTCGTGGTCTACCTGCTGTCCAACCTGGTGGTGGACGTGCTCTACGCCGTACTCGACCCGAGGATCCGCTATGAGTGACTTCGAGACGGTGGCGGCGACGGAGAACCAGGCCGCGCGGCGCGGCGTCTCCGGCGAACCGGGCACGCCCGGCCGGGCCGGACGGCCGGACCGGGCCCGCAGCCTGGCCGGTGACGCCTGGCGGGACCTGCGCCGCAACCCGGTCTTCTGGATCAGCCTGCTCCTGGTGGTGCTGGTCGCCGCGATGGCAGTGGTGCCGGGGCTGTTCGCCGCCAACGACCCGCGCGACTGCGTGCTGTCGCGACAGCACGCCGGGCCGTCCGGCGGAGCGATCTTCGGGTACGACTTCCAGGGCTGCGACACGTTCGCCCGGGCGGTCTACGGCGCCCGCGCCTCGCTGCTCGTGGGCGCGTTCTCCGCGCTGATCACCGGCGTGATCGCCCTCGTCGTCGGCATGCTCGCCGGCTACTTCGGCGGTTGGGTCGACGCGGTGCTGTCCCGGGTGATCGACATCGTGCTCGGCATCCCGCTGCTGCTCGCCGCGATCGTGCTGCTCAAGCGGGTGAGCACGAGCGGCGAGACGGTACGCCTGTTCGCGGTGATCCTCGTCCTGGCGCTGCTCGGGTGGACCACCGCGGCCCGGGTGGTCCGCTCCTCGGTGATCACCGCCCGGGAGCAGGACTACGTGGCCGCGGCCCGGATGCTCGGGGCCGGAAACGGCCGGATCATGTGGCGGCACATCCTGCCGAACGCGCTCGCCCCGGCCATCGTGGTGCTCACCATCGCGCTCGGGTCGTTCATCGCGGCCGAGGCGACGCTGAGCTTCCTCGGCATCGGCCTGAAGGCGCCGACCATCTCCTGGGGCATCGACATCGACGCCGGCCGGGTGCACATGCGGGAGTCGGCGACGCCGCTGATCGTGCCGTCGACGTTCCTCGCCCTGACCGTGCTCGCCTTCATCATGCTCGGCGACGCGATCCGCGACGCCTTCGACCCGAAGCTCCGGTGACATGCGAGCGCGAGGAGTGAGCGCAGCGAGCCCCGCAGTCGCGAGCGAAAGGCAGGCACAGCCATGACCCAGTCGTCGGTCCGGCCCACGCCGGCCTCACCCACGCCGCCCGGCGGGCACCTGCTGGAGGTACGGGACCTGCACGTCGAGTTCCGTACCCGCGAGGGCGTGGCGCGCGTGATCAACGGGGTGACGTACCACCTGGACGCCGGTGAGACGCTCGCGGTGCTGGGCGAGTCCGGCTCCGGCAAGTCCGTCACCGCCCAGGCGATCATGGGCATCCTGGACACCCCGCCCGCGTACGTGCGCGCCGGGCAGATCCTCTACCAGGGGCGGGACCTGCTCACCCGCCCGGAGGAGGAACGCCGGCAGATCCGTGGCGCCGAGATCGCGATGATCTTCCAGGACGCGTTGTCGGCGTTGAACCCGGTCTTCCCGGTCGGCTGGCAGATCGGCGAGTCGCTGCGCGAGCGGGCCGGGATGTCGCGGGCCGACGCGCGCAGGCGCACCGTCGAGCTGATGGACCTGGTGCGGATCCCGGCCGCGGCGAAGCGGCTCGGCGACTACCCGCACCAGTTCTCCGGCGGCATGCGCCAACGCGTCATGATCGCGATGGCCCTGGCGCTCGACCCGAAGGTGCTGATCGCCGACGAGCCGACCACCGCGCTGGACGTGACCGTCCAGGCGCAGATCATGGACCTCCTGGCTGACCTGCGCCGGGATCTCGGCATGGCGCTCGTCCTCATCACCCACGACCTGGGCGTGGTCGCCGGTGTGGCGGACCGGATCGCGGTCATGTACGCGGGCCGGATCGTCGAGCACGCCGACGTGCACGCGCTGTACCGGGCGCCGGCCCACCCGTACACGAAGGGGTTGCTGGAGTCGATCCCGCGCCTGGACGTGCGCGGCCAGGCGTTGTCCAGCATCCGCGGCCTGCCGCCGAACCTGATGGCGATCCCGTCCGGCTGCCCGTTCCACCCCCGGTGCCCGTACGTCCAGCCGGTCTGCGTGGACGAGGTGCCGCACGACCTGGTGCTCGCCGACGGGCGGACCAGCGCGTGCCACTTCGCCCAGGAGGTGCACGATGACCGCGACGGCTGAACCCGCCAAGGTGCGCGGCGAGACGATCCTCGCCGTCGACCAGCTGGTCAAGCACTTCCCGATCAGCCAGGGCGTGCTGTTCAAGAAGACCATCGGCCAGGTCAAGGCCGTCGACGGCGTCTCGTTCGAACTGCGGCGCGGTGAGACGCTCGGTGTGGTCGGCGAGTCCGGGTGCGGCAAGTCCACGCTGGCGCGGCTGCTCATGCGCCTGGAGACGCCCACCGCCGGGCGGGTCACGCTGGAGGGGCGCGACCTGCTCCGGGCCACCGGTGCCGACCTGCGGCGGCTGCGGCGGAACATGCAGATGGTGATGCAGGACCCGTACACCTCGCTGAACCCGCGCATGACGGTCGGCGACATCATCGGCGAGCCGTTCGAGATCCACCCGGAGGCGGCACCGAAGCGCAGCCGGCGGCAGCGGGTGCAGGAGCTGCTGGACGTGGTCGGGCTCAACCCGGAGCACGTCAACCGCTACCCGCACCAGTTCTCCGGCGGTCAGCGGCAGCGCATCGGCATCGCCCGGGCGCTCGCGCTGCGGCCCGAGATCATCGTCTGCGACGAGCCGGTGTCCGCCCTGGACGTGTCCATCCAGGCCCAGGTGATCAACCTGCTCGAACAGCTCCAGGACGAGCTGGGGCTGTCGTACATCTTCATCGCCCACGACCTGTCGGTGGTGCGGCACATCTCCGACCGGGTCGCGGTGATGTACCTGGGCCGGATCGTGGAGATCGGCACCGAGGAGCAGATCTACCAGCGCGCGACCCACCCGTACACCCAGGCGCTGCTGTCGGCGGTGCCGGTGCCCGACCCGGAGGCGCGCGACCGGCGGACCATCATCCGGCTCACCGGCGACGTGCCCAGCCCGGCCGAGCCGCCGTCCGGCTGCCACTTCCGGACCCGCTGCTGGAAGGCCGAGGAGGTCTGCGCGACCCAGGACCCGCAGGCGGTACCCCGCGCGGCGGACCCGCACCCCAGCGCCTGCCACTTCGCCGAGGTGCGCACCGAGGCGTGAGCGTGACGAAGGCCCCGTCCCCCGGAGGAAGAGGGGGCGGGGCCTCCGATGCGGGCACGCGTGCGGACGGCGGACCCGGGACGAACCCGAGGCGGCCCGGCGGCGTGAGGCGCGCCGCCGTACCGGTGGACGGCAGCTCGCGGCGGAGACCGCCGGGTCGACGCGGCGGTGTCCGGTGCGGCGCGAGCGCGCGTGCCGGTGCGGGCTGCGGGTTCGGTGCGGCTCAGGCG